>JAIRLQ010000476.1 GCA_031259345.1 Treponema sp. | reverse complement strand
CTCCTATCTTATCCGAGGGGGGTGAACGATTCCCTCGTTACTTTAGGGGGTGAACTTATCACTGATTAACGACAAAATGCAATTTTTTTATTGACAGGCCAATTCTTCCGTGTTAATATGTCTAAATATGAAACGTTTCATAATTTATAATCACGGTTAGGGATAATGGTAGTGGATAAGACAGATTTAGGCAATCAAAGCGGAAAACCGGGTTTTTCCCGTCTTATGGCGCGGCCTGAAACCATGGTTGCGCTTACTATTATCGTATTGTTTGTTCTGCTCTCGTTTCTGCGTCCGGCAACCTTTCCCACAGCGCGCAACATATTCAATATATGCAGGCAGTCTTCTGTTTTTGCCATTCTTGCGGTCGGCATGGGGCTTGTCATTGTAACCGGCGGCATTGACCTGTCGGTCGGCGCCGTTATTGCTCTGTCCGCCTGTCTTGGCGCCTGGTCATCCAGGGAATTTGGGGCTCCTCCTGTTGTTGTATTGGTGATAATTCTGGGTATTGGGGCGGCTGTAGGATTTATCAACGGCATCTTGATAGCAAAATTGGGAATACCGCCCTTTATAGTAACGTTAGGTATGCTGAGTGTCAGTAACGGCGCCGCGTTGCTTATCTCAAAGGGAGCGCCTATACGGTACATTCCGTCGTGGATTTCCGTGTTCGGCGGATCCTATATCAGCGCCATGCCCGTTTCTGTTGTGATCATGCTTGCGGTCGTGCTGGCGGGCCTCGTTTTTGCCAATTTTACCCAGATGGGCAGGAATATTTACGCAGTTGGCAACAGCCAGCGGGCCGCGAAGTTATCGGGGATTTTTGTCGATCGAATCATTATAGGCGTTTATGTCATTATGGGCGTTTTGGCGGGTCTGGGCGGCCTGCTTTTGGTGGGCCAAATGAACAGTGCCGACCCTTCTTTTGGCAAGGGTTACGAGCTGGATGTCATAGCCGCCACAGTGATCGGCGGAATAAGCATGACCGGCGGGGAAGGTAACATAGTCGGCGTCTTATTGGGCGCCCTTTTAATGGGGATACTGAAAAATATGTTTGTGCAGCTTGCGGTTTCTGGTTATTGGCAGACCATCATTTTGGGCCTGGTAATAATCGGCGCGGTAATGATCGACAGTATCCGGAAGAAGAAAGCCGCCAATTAAAAACAGGCGGGTTTTAAACAAGGTATCTGCCGGTTTACCGGTAGAAATATTTATCTAGAGGAGAGAAATATGCTTAGGAAAACATGTATTTTGGTGTTTGTGGCGCTGTTCGGTTTAACGGCAGGCGTGAACATGCTGTTTGCGGGTGGAGGTCAGGCAAAGCCGGGAGGTCCGCTGACACCGGCGGCTCAGCTTGTGCCCCCGCCCGGAAAAACATTGTTGTCCCTGCCG
Organism: Treponema sp.; assembly: GCA_031259345.1. Lineage (GTDB taxonomy): Bacteria > Spirochaetota > Spirochaetia > Treponematales > Breznakiellaceae > JAIRLQ01. The sequence continues at coordinate 6,175 of JAIRLQ010000476.1, read as the reverse complement.
GTCGATCAGGCTTCGCCCAAACCCATAAAAATCGCGGCGATTATCGTACAGTCCAATCCCTGGGGGCAGGCTGTTCTGGCAGGCCAGGAATACGCGAAGAAAGTACTTGCAGACAGAAATTGTACTGTTGACTGCATTTCAATTGAGGACTTCGATGCCCCAAAAACAATGAGTGTTGTTGAAAACTGCATAGCTTCCGGGTACAACGCCATTACTTTTGTCGGCATTTCCGACGCCCTGCAGCCGTCCGTTGACAAGGCGGTAGATGCCGGTATTATAGTACATATTTTTAATACCGATCCTGGCCCAAATTCCAAACGGCAGGCATGGTATGGGCAAAGCGGGATTGAAGGTGGAGAGCTTTGCGGCGAGGCGTTGGTCAAGGCTATGGGAGGATCCGGAAAATATGGCATCATAACCGGATATTTCAGTATTATCGGCCATGAAGAGCGCAGGACCGGAGCCCATTCCGTTATTGACAAGTACCCTGATATGAAGCTGGTAGGGGAATTCGAAAACAGGGACAAGGCGGAAGAAGCTTATAATATCACGACTAACCTTATCACGGTAAATCCCGACCTTAAGGGGATCTATGTAGCAGCGGGAGGTCCAAGCGGCGCGGCAAAGGCGGTAGAAGACGCCGGCCTTGCGGGAAAGATCGCCATCGTCTGCCATGACGTACTGCCCGAATCGGCACCCTATGTGGCCAGTGGCACTATCAGCGCCGCCCTTGATCAGGATCCCTTTAATCAGGGATACCAGCCGGTAGTAGATGCCTTTAACAGAATCGTTGCCGGAATCATTCCGCCGGACAAGACTTTCTACAAGGGCGTTATGGCGACGCCGCAGACTATCAGGCAGCTCTTTCCGGAATTGTTTTAGTCAGAATAGCATACTGTCTATGTACGAATTGAATTTTTCAGCATAGACAGTTGAGGCTGTTTTAAAACCCGGTTGGTTTTGAAACAGCCTCAGTTTTCTTAATCAGATTTTTTAATTTCTAATCTTAAACAAGGAAAGAGACTTTTTATTGTGGGTGAAATAATCTGTAAAATTGACAATGTTACCAAACGTTTCCCCGGCGTAACCGCGTTAAGCAATGTTAGTTTTACAATTGAAAAAGGTAAAGTACACGCGATAGTCGGGGAAAACGGCGCGGGTAAATCAACGCTGATGAATATTTTGTCCGGGGTCTACTACGCCGATGAAGGCGCCGTAGAATTTTTGGGGGAGCCGGCAGTGTTTAGCCAACCGCGTATAGCCCAAATGGCCGGTATTGCGATGATACATCAGGAACTTTCTCTGGCGCCGCACATGACTGCGGCGGAAAACATATTTGAAGGCAGAATGTCCAAACACGCCCTTGGATTTATTAACTTCAAGAAGGTCAATCAGGATTGCAGGGAACTTCTGACAAGACTCGGTATTACCCGCATTGATCCAAAAACACCGGTAAAAAATTTAAGTATTTCCGAGATGCAGCTTTTGGAGATTGCGAAGGCATTATCACTTAACGCGAAGATGCTTATCATGGATGAACCAACATCATCCCTTACCAGTACGGAAATTGAATTCCTGCATGGAATCATTAATAATCTGCGCTCTGACGGTGTAACAACATTATACATATCGCATAAGCTTGAGGAAGTGTTATATATTGCGGATACTATTACGGTACTACGGGACGGGTGGCACATAACCACGCAGCCCAAGGAGGAAATGGACGAAAAAAAATTAATCAATCTTATGGTAGGTCGGCAGTTTAACCAAATGATTCAAAGAGAATACATGGTCCGTTATGATGATAAAACACCGTTGCTGGAAGTCCGAAACCTCTATGATACGGCAGGAAGAATAAAAAATGTGTCTTTTGCGCTATACCCTGGTGAAATTCTGGGTTTAACCGGTTTGGTTGGCGCGGGGCGATCGGAACTTTTACAGGCTGTTTTCGGCGCCCAAAAACTCAAGAGCGGCGATATCTTCCTAAACGGGAGAAAAGTTACCATAAATAAACCCGGGGATGCTGTCGGTCTCGGTATCGGCCTTATACCGGAAGGAAGAAAAATCCAGGGCCTTTTCCTTAAGATGCCGGTAGAAGACAACATGGTAATGGTTTATCTAAAACGGCTTTGTTATAAAACAGGAATCATAAAAAAGAAAAAAACCAGGGAATTAGTTACCGGTTATATTGAGAAATTATCAATAAAAACCCCGTCAATCAATCAAATTGTAAGCAATTTGTCGGGCGGCAACCAGCAGAAAACAATTATTGCCCGTTGGCTGATGAACAATCCAAAAATTCTGCTTATGGATGAACCCACTCATGGTATCGACGTTGCGGCAAAGTCGGAAATATACCGGATAATCAGAGATCTTGCCCAAGCCGGTGTTTCGATAATACTGTTGTCTTCTGAAATGATAGAAGTCCTCTCGCTGTGTGACAGAATCATGGTTATGCACCACGGGGAATTAAAGGGCATACTAAACCATGACGGGGCGGATCAGGTAAAAATTATGTCTTATATTCTGGATAAATCTTGAGTAAATAAACCCGGGAAAACTTTCCCGGAAACTGAAATTTCGGGAAAATCCCGGTATATTTGTTTGATTCCTTTGAGAATATGGAGAGCGCGATATGACAGGCAGGGAAAGAATTCGATCCGCACTGGAACACCGGAATCCTGACAAGGTACCGGTCGATTTTGGCGCCAGCGCCGTTACCGGAATAAACGCTTCTGTGGTGTATCAATTACGCAGAGCATTTAATTTGCCGGAGCATCCCGTGAGGATTGTTGACTGTTACCAAATGCTGGGTGAGGTCGAAGAGGATCTGCGGGAAAAAATTTTTTGTGATTGCGTACAGGTCCTGCCCTATAACAATCTTTTCGGATTCCGCAACAATGGCTGGAAAGAATGGAACCTGTTCGACGGAACGCCGGTATTGGTTCCCGGGGATTTCAATACTGTCGCGGAGAAAAACGGCGGCTTTTATCAGTACCCCCAGGGTGACCGTTCGGCAGGGCCTTCGGGATACATGCCCAAGGGCGGTTATTATTTTGATGCGGTCATACGACAGGAGGCATTTGACGAAGACAACCCTTCCGTCAAAGATAACATGGAAGAATTTGTCCGCCTGAGTGATGAAGAACTGCGTTACAATCAGGAACAGGCGGAACTGCTGCGCAAGAACACGGAATGCGCGGTAATCGCTTCCGTAGGGGGCACCGCACTGGGGGATATTGCCATGGTGCCTGCCACATTCCTCAAACACCCCAAGGGAATCCGCGATGTCGAAGAATGGTATGTAGCCATGGCTATACACCAGGATTTTCTGAAAGAACTTTATGATCAGCAAACTCAGCAGGCAGTCGAAAATTTGAAACTTTACAGGGAAGCTGTGGGTGACAATGTCGATGTCATATACTTATGCGGCGCCGATTTTGGCAGCCAAAACGGGCCCATGTGTTCAGTCGAACTATTCAATGATGTATACCTGCCTTATTACCGCCGTATGACCGATTGGATTCACCGGAATACAAGCTGGAAGGTATTTAAACACTGCTGCGGTTCAATAAAATCGCTGATTCCGTCCATCATCGACGCGGGCATTGATATCCTCAATCCGGTTCAGAACAGCGCGGCCAGCATGGATGCCGCTGATTTGAAAAAAGAGTTTGGTCACAGGATTACCTTTTGGGGCGGCGGGGTGGATACCCAAAAGACCCTGCCTTTTGGAAAACCGGAACAGGTATATGAGCAGGTAACTGAACGCATAAGGATTTACTATAAAGACGGGGGCTTCGTGTTTTCGACGATTCATAACACCCAGGCCCGTGTACCTGTAGAAAATTTTATTGCCATGACGGATGCGATAAAAGAATTCCGGTAACAACGGCTCTTTTCAAGTCTGCCTTTGCAAAGGCCCGCCGCAGGGGGATTTCCGCCGGATCAATGGCGTTCAGGAAAGAAGGGGAAGGCCGCTTGAGGCAATATTTTTAATGCGGGTTATTACGTTCACCCGAAAAAAAGGCCGCGAGAGGAGAGGACCCGCGGCCTGAGTTGGATAATAGGCTGTTTGGAAGGCCGGACTTTACATCCTTCTAAAGGGACAATGCCTCGACCATGTAACGGATATCGTAACCCGAACCGGCTTCGCTCTGTATTTTTTGCTCGATCACAAAGACAACGGAGCCTTGCCGGGGATCAAGCATCACCTTGCATATACGGTATTCCGCGACCAGCGGGCGTTTAATTTGCGGGGAACCGGCGACATAACTCTTGCGGGACCCGTTTTTGGAGATACGTTCAAAATCAATATAGAAAGAGGAACGCAGGCTTGAGCCGGAACCTGTTATTTGGGGGACCAGCGCGGCCCGGTAACTGGTTCCGCTGTTAAAGTCCCTAAATTCGATGGGATTATCGGCCGGGGCCAGGGCGTCGTTGTCCAGGGCGACGTAGAGCAAATGCCCCTGGGTAAGGAAGTTGACCCCGTAGTTTTCCGCCAAAGAGGTGTTCCTGCTGATAAGCCGGTAAAATGCCCCGGCCCCGTCCTGGCCCGGGACCGCCGCGGTATCGTGGATGTAACTGAGCCGCCCGCCCACGACAAAGTTATTCCGGGCGACATCTACGGCAAAAAGCTCCGCCCAGGGCCGTAGGGTCGCGGCCTGAATGCCGTATTGGGCAAACATATACACCGTACCGTCCGGGGAAAAGCCCAGGTCCACAAAAGTTGCAGAATCGCCCGCATGGAGAGAAAAGAGACCCAGGACCATCGAAAGAAGGACCATACAGATGTACTTTTTACAGAAGGTTTTTCTTTTTGCCATAGAGATCACCTCATTAATCAGTATCGGCTTATTTTTTAAAGGCTTTAGAATCGTTTGTACCCGCCGTGCCGGTAGGCACTCCAAAGTCTTGAGAAAAAAGACGGAATTGCCTATACTGTTGACAGACAGCTATTATGACTCTTTCCAGCCGCAACACGGTTTTTAAAATCGGGATTGTCTTTTCACTGGCAATTTTGGTGTTTCTTCTAATCGCCTCGTATACCGCGTTGCCTTTTTACCCGGAATTGCTGCGGACGGCAACCGGCCGGTCTTCGGGTTTTTTGGCTGCGGCCAATATCCGCTTTCTGGCCCCTGTTCCGCTGGTCCCCTATATTACGACAATCGGCGCGGTTTTCTACTCGCTTATTACGATGGTCTTTATCTTTTACTACTTTGAAAAGACCCAATCGCCGGAGATCCTCTTTGTCGCCTTTTTTGCTCTTTCTTTTTCCTTTGAGGCCGCCCGAATCATGCCGCCCCTGCGTATAGCCCTGGAACTCCCCGGGGTTTCCCTCAGTTTGGCCCAGCGTTTCCTGCTATTCGGCCGTTATTTCGGCATTTTTTCCATTTTTACCGCCAGCGTCTGCGCCGCGGGCCTGGAACTGCAGAGTCAGCGTTCCGCCATCCTCATCATCACCCTGTCCGCCCTGGTAATTGCCGTGGGAATACCGGTGGACGGTTTTTCCTGGGATTCAAGCTTCAGCATGATCTCGGGCTACGGTACCATGTTCGCGCTGGTAGAAGCCGTCCTTACCCTGATAACCGCGATCAGTTTTGTGGTATCCGCCCAAACCCGCAGTTCCCGGGAATACCTTTTTATCGGCGGGGGCACTTTTATCGCGCTTCTGGGCCGCGGCCTGTTCCTCCGCGCGGACACCTGGCTTACCCCGTTTCCCGGCCTTGTCTGCCTGGTTCTGGGCACCCTGTTTATCTGCGGCAAACTCCGCCAGGTGTACCTGTGGCTATAAGCCGCCGCCGTTGCTCGGCAATTTTACATTTACCACAACGAACCAAAGGTTCGACGAACCTCCGGTTCGACGAACCTTTGGTCCGACCACACGGACGATTTAGCGGAGTTTGTAACTATTCAGTCGTAGCGTAATTTCAGAACTTTTTCTTGTTCTCTAGTGCTTTCACAAAGGGGGGGCTACTGCCCCCGGTTTCCACCCCCTTTCGCTCCCAATCGGCTCCATTTCGGGGCTAAAAGCCCCTTCATTCCGCCGATGCTCACTCCTAGTCGGCCCTTCGGCATTGCTCTTTATTTCGGCATTTACCGGGCCTCTCACCGTGCGGCATGGACACCTCGGACCTTCGGTCCGGAAACGCGCTCACCGGTTCGCGCGCAACCT
>JAIRLQ010000499.1 GCA_031259345.1 Treponema sp. | reverse complement strand
GCCCTTCCGTCCTACAAGGTTACCCATGAGAACGTGCTGAAGCCTACAAGGGTATCTATTATGTTGACGCTCCGGCGGACATAAGAAACGTGTACAAAAAATAGGGCGGGCGCTATATGAAAACGTACAACGTTGGTTTGATCGGCGCGGGCTTTATGGCAAAGGCCCATTCAATCGCGTATTCCGGTATGCCTATTTTCTTCTGGCCCGCGCCGGCGTTCGCAAACAAGAAGGTAATTGCCGATTTGACCCAGGAACGGGCCGACGAGGCGGCCGCGCAGTTCGGATTTGAAAAAGGGACGGCAAACTGGAAAGACATTATACAGGATCCGTCAATTGACATTGTTGACATCTGTACCCCGAACGATGCCCACGCGGAAATAGCTGTTGCCGCCGCGGCCGCCGGAAAACATATCATCTGTGAAAAGCCGATCTCGCGGACCGTGGAAGAGGCCAAAGAGATGTACCTGGCCGTCAAAAAGGCGGGGGTCGTGAATATGCTGGCCTTTAATTACCGGATGACCCCCGCGGTACAGCTTGCCAAGCGGTACATTGACGAAGGTTCTATCGGTGATATACTGGATTTCCGGGGGACTTACCTGCAGGACTGGTCGGCGGACCCCAATTCGCCTCTTTCGTGGAGATTCCGGAAAGAGATCTGCGGAAGCGGGGCCTTCGGGGATATTGCCACCCATGTTGTTGATATGCTGCGTTTCCTCATCGGCGATTTTGCGGAGATCAATGCCCGTATGGCCACGTATATAAAAGACCGGCCCATACAGACGGGAACAACGGACAGTCTTGGCAACGTAAAGGGCGGCGCGGATGTTCCGAGGGAAAAGGTGGATGTTGACGATCAGTGCTGCCTGGCTGTTAAATGCGTGAACGGCGCTTTCGGTACTATTGAGGCAACCAGGAATGCCTGGGGCCGCAATAACTATATCACCTTTGAGATTCACGGAACCAGGGGCTCCATCTACTTCAACTACGAAAGGCGCGACGAACTTCAGGTGTGTTTCGCGGATGATCCCGGCGACAGGCGCGGATTCAGAACGGTATACACCGGCCCCGCGCATCCTTACGGAGAAGCCCTTTGGCCCATCCCCGCGCTTGGCATAGGTTATACGGAAACAAAAATTGTTGAAATGTATAAATTTATCAAAGCGGTTACGGAAGGAGGAAGCGTTTCCCCCTCATTTGAGGACGGGTACAACATCGAATTGATCGGCGAAGCCGCGTTTAAGTCGGCGGCGTCCGGTCAATGGGAAAAAGTCGGAAAAATCGGATAAAACCGCCGATACCCTGTTATTCTCCGCGGGGAATAACAGGGTGTTTTCATTTTCCCAACGGAAGCTGCCTGATGCCGGGAAATTATTTGATATGAGTGGATCTGTTTTACAAATGCGGCATATTGTCAAATCGTTTTATGGCAATACTGTTTTGAATGATGTAAGTTTTAGCCTTGAGAAAGGGCATGTACACGCGATTGTGGGCGGGAACGGCGCGGGGAAATCCACATTGATGAAAATCCTGACCGGCGTTTACAGAAAAGATTCCGGTGAGATTCTTGTTGATGGCAAGAATGTTGATTTTTCCGGCTATTCCGGCGCCGCTTCCGCCGGGATCCGCATGATATTTCAGGAACTCAGCGTTGTCCCAACATTGACCGTAGTTGAAAATATCTATCTGAACCACGAGGAAAAGAAGGGGCTTTTTAACGATGACAAAAATATGCGGAAAGACGCAGAAAAACTTCTGGACAGGCTGGGGATTGATGTTCCGGTAAACGAAAAGATCGCCAGTTTGAGCGTCGGTTATTGCCAATTGATAGAAATTGCCAAAGCCCTTTCAGAAAAAGTAAAAATTCTTGTTATGGACGAACCGACAGCATCACTTTCCGACACCGAGGTAACGCGCCTGTTTAATATTGTGCGAACCCTTAAATCGGAAGGCGTTTCCATTGTATACATTTCCCACCGCATGAGCGAGATTCTTGAGATTGCCGATGAAGTGACCGTACTTAGGGACGGGAAGCATATTATTACCGGCGAGGCAAAGAATCTGACCATTGCCGGTATTATCAATTATATGCTTGGCGATACCGGGAGAAATGCCTTTGAGTACCATGAAAGGCAGCAGATTCAAAACCCGGGCGTTATGGTTGATGTAAGCGGCCTTTCGGTTGATAATCTGGTAACGGATGTTTCCTTTCATGTAAATAAGGGCGAGATTGTTGGTTTGGCCGGGCTTATGGGTAGCGGCAGGACGGAAATACTTGAGTCCCTCTTTGGAATTAGAAAAATACAAAAAGGCAAAATTACAATTGAAGGGAAGCCGATTGAAATAAAAAATACCCAACAAGCGATACAGGCCGGTATCGCCCTTGTTCCCGAAGACCGGCGCAGGGAAGGGCTTGTACTTACCCATTCCCTTAAAAACAACCTTTTGCTCGCGCTTTTTGAAAGGGTAAAAAAGAACAGGCTGCTAATAGACGGCGACAAGATCAGAAAAATTTCCGAAGAAAGCATAGCGGATCTTAATATCAAGACAAACAGCATAGATACGCCGATAAGCAATCTTTCCGGAGGGAACCAGCAGAAGGTTGTCATTGCCAAGTGGCTGAAAAACAATCCGAAGTTGCTGCTCCTGGATGAGCCAACCGCGGGCATTGATATAGGCGCGAAGGGTGAGATCATCAAAATAATCGAAGATTACGCCGGCCGGGGGAACAGCGTAATTGTTGTATCTTCGGAAATATCCGAACTTGCGGCGATGTGTGACAGAATAGTTGTTCTGGTTAACGGAAGGAAAACCAAAGAGCTTACCAGAAATGAAATAAAGAATGAGGGGGTTATTCAGCATGCGATTCAGGGTTAGTTCCTTAAAAGAAATTGATTGGAGCAGGTACATTGTTTACATCGCGTTTGTCGTTGTTTTTCTTTTCCTTTCGGTTTGGCTTGGAGGAAGGGGTTTCCTGTCGGTGAATAACGTACTGAATATCACGCGGCAGACATCAATGATAACCATTATGGCCGTTGCCATGACTTTTGTAATCGGCGCCGCCCAGATCGATCTCTCAATCGGATCAATAGTGGCGCTTTCTTCTCTTGTATGCGCCCTGATCCTGCGTTCGACAAATAACATAATTCCGGCGCTTGCCGCTTCTATCGCGACAGGCGTTCTTGTCGGCGCGGTCAACGGCCTGCTTATAACAAAATTGGGAATACCGGCTTTCTTGGCAACTCTGGGCATGATGGGTATTATCCGGGGCACCGGAATGTGGATAACCAATATGGCGGCTATCGTCATTACCAACGAGACGTTTAATTTTGTTTTTGGCGTTGGAAACATCGGGGGCTGGTTTCCCGTCCTCCTTATCTGGACGATCCTGTTTGTCGTATTCGGCGTTGTTTTGCTCAACAAAACGCCCTTTGGCAAAAAGACCCTTGCCACCGGGGGGAATGAAACCGCGGCCCGTTTTACGGGAATCAATACCAACAGGGTCAAACTGATAACTTTTATCATGAGCGGCGCTTTCGCGGCCTTTGCGGGAATTCTGTACGCCGGCAGGATGCAGGCCGGACGCTACACCTTCGGCGAAGGGGACGAAATGTCCACAATCGCGGCCGTTATCCTGGGGGGAACCAGCATGGCCGGCGGTACCGGTTTTGTTATCGGAACCCTAATAGGATCGCTTTTAATGGGAATGATCAACAACGGTCTTATCCTTGGCGGGCTTAACGTCAGTCAGCAGACCATCGTCCGCGGGGTAATCATCATCCTGGCGGTCGCGTTGTCAAATGTAACGCGGAAAAAGGCGAATTAATGGAGCGTTTGTAAAACTATTCAGCCGTCCGCGGGACACACGAGGTTGCGCGCGAGCTGGTGAGCGCGTTTCCGGACCGAAGGTCCGAGGCGTCCATGCCGCACGGTGAGAGGCCCGGTAAATGCCGTAATGAACCAACCCTGAAGGCTAAACATGACCCACAATTTGCCGGGTAGAACCGGGCGGTTGCCCACCCGGAACCCCCACAGACCCGGACGTGCCCAATTAAGGCATCCGGTTCCTCAAGAAAAAGTTTCGCTTAGTTCCAGGAGT
>JAIRLQ010000488.1 GCA_031259345.1 Treponema sp. | reverse complement strand
TAGAGATTTCCAGGGGCTCAATGCCTAAAGCTGTCCCTTTATTGCGAATTAGCACCGGCGCGCGGTACTGGCCCGGCTCATCGTATTTTTGCAGGTTTATGTAGTCTTCTATATCATCTTCAAGAATGGGGTAAATGCTGTTGGCGTCGCCCCTTAAAGCAATCCGGATCATCCTGGGGTAGGAACTTGAGGGTATAAGGTTGCCCTTTATTTCAATATCCAGGGGCACCGAAAAAAAACGTTCCTCCAGGCTGCTTACGCGGTGGAACACAAAGATAATAATTGCGAGGGCGATGGAAACGACCTTCCAGGGCCAGTTCTCCACCGCCTTGGCCAGCATCTTCCTAGCGTTCAACGATGATATCCCTGCCTTTGCCGGCGCCGTCATCCCCGGACTGTGTAACGGCAAATATTTCGGGCAGCGCCGCGTCGGGATTGCCTTTACGCACTCCGGGATCCAAAAGATCCCGAATTTTGCGGGTTACTTCCAGGGGAGAAAGATTGTAGTAAAGTTTTGCGTCAAAGGCCAGGCTGATGGCGCCTGTTTCTTCGGATACTACCAGCACCACCGCGTCGCTCTGCTCAGACATGCCCAAAGAAGCCCGATGCCGGGTGCCAAAACTTTTTCGTATGTCCTGCTGTTCCGACAGGGGAAGAAAACAGCCCGCGGCTACGATCTTGCCGTTCTGGATGATCATAGCCCCGTCATGGAGAGGGGTGTCGAATTCAAAAACAGCTACAATAAGACTGGATGAAATATCCGCGTTCAGCCGGGTGCCGGTTTCAATTACACTTTTAATATTGATACGCCGGGGAAAAACCACCAGCATCCCGCGCTTTTCCCGGGAAAGAACTTCCGCGGCGGTAACCACCGCTTCAAGCTGCCCCAGCCGCGGTTTGGAGTCGGGCCGGAAAAATTCCGTCTGGCCCATGCGCAGAATTATCTTTCTTAACTCGGGCTGGAATACAATCGCCACCGCCACAAACAAGCCCGGCGCCAGGGTGTTTAAAATCCACTGAAGGGTTGTAAGCTTGAAAAGCACCGCAATGCCGTACACCAGGGCCAAAACCCCGGCGCCCTTTACAAGTTGTACCGCCTGGGTTTTTGCCAAAAGTTCATAGGCTTTATAAATAAGAAACGCGAGGATTGCTATGTCCAGCACAGGGCGGAATGAATTATAAATATGGGAAAGCCGCTGAAACCAATCCACTTCCGTCTACTTTAAGTCTCCTGTTGTTTTTAGCGCTTGTTGGCGAAGCTTCGGTTCGACAGAAACCGAAGCTTCGGACAATTCTTTTACCTTTCCGCTGATGGCGTAAAGCATCTTTACAAGATCGGCCCCTTCCTGTACATCGTGAACCCGGATCATATCCGCGCCCCTCATAATCCCGGCCGCATTGGCGGCAATTGTTCCGGCAAGCCGTCCTTCGCTTCCCCTGGGCCCCGCCTTCCCGCCTACAAGTTCCCCGATAAAGGTTTTTCTCGAAACAGCCATCAACACAGGATAACCCCGCGAGCGGATTTCCGCAAGACGATTGATTATGGCAAGGTTATCCCTGGTGCTCTTGCCAAAGCCGGGGCCCGGATCAAGGATGATTTTATTCCGGGAGATACCGCCCGCTATCGCCGCATTGGCCCTCCCTTCGAGGTAAGCGCCCACTTCGGAAACACAGTCGCCGTAGCGGGGATCATCCTGCATGTTTGCCGGAATGCCTTTTTTGTGCATCAGGATGACGGCGGCCTTTCTTTCCGCGCAAAGGCTTAGCATGGCAGGATCATCTTCCAGGGCGGAAATGTCGTTGATGACCTGGGCCCCGGCGTTAAGAGCCGCCCGGGCCACCGCCGCCTTTCGGGTATCCACCGAAACAGGCAGGGCCGACTTTTTTCTAAACCCTTCAATTACGGGAATTACCCGGCGCAATTCTTCTTTTTCGCTGATATAGGCCGAACCCGGCCTGGTGGATTCCCCGCCAAAGTCGATAATGGCGGCTCCGTCTTCTTCCGCCCGAAGCGCCTTTTCCACAGCTTTTTCCCGGCAGGCGCGGCTTGGGGCGTAAAAAGAATCGGAATTGCAGTTAACTATAGCCATAACAAGGCAGGGCCCCCGAAAATCCAGAACGCCGCCCAAGGGCAGTTCCATAACAAAACTCAAGAAATTGCCTTTTCCCTTGGGGCGGCGCATTCAAAGGCTAAAATTGCCTCTGCCAGACTTTCGCCGTCAAGACCGTTCAGGCGCATCAATTCTTCCCTGGATCCCTGGGCTTCAAAATTTTCCCGGGCCCCCAAAACCATCACCCGTGCGGAACAACTCCGGGCAAGGGCAAGGCTTGCGGCATATTCGCCAAAGCCCCCGGCCTTGATCCCTTCTTCGGCAAATACGACAAAATCGTAACTGTCCATAATTTCGGCAAGATAATCTTCGTCAACGGGCTTAAGGAAACGAAGGTTGTAAAGGTCGGCCCCTATACCCCGGCGGAAAAGGATCTCCCGGGCATTCAAAGCCTGGGGGTAAAGCCCGCCCGAAAAGGCGATGCATACGCCGGGTTTTAAACCCTGCCCGGCCGGACGGCATACCCAGGCGCCCCTTCCTTTTTCCAGCGGAAGTGAAAAGGCCGGGTCCCCCTGGGGGCAGGCCGCCTTGGGATAGCGGATGATACAGGGGCCGGAGATTTCGCCCCCGCCCGAGAGGGCGCTGTTTAACATCAGTATAAATTCTTCTTTACCTGCCGGCGCAAGAATCGTAAGGTTTGGGGCGGAACGAAAGAGGCTTATG
>JAIRLQ010000465.1 GCA_031259345.1 Treponema sp. | reverse complement strand
CTGCCGGGTTTTTGGCGACGCCGCCCTGCAAAAAGATCTTGCCGCCGATGGTGCGGTTCCCCACTACGCGGTTAAGGTAGTTTGAAACAATGGAACAGGCTATACCGGCGGTAATGTTCTCTTTGGTTGCCCCCTGCTGCACCGCCTTGCGGATATCGCTGTTGATAAAGGCCGAACAATGCTCACCGAATTTAAGGGGGGAGTCGGCGTTAAGGGCAATGGGGCCAATGTCTTTGGCATCGTGAATGGAAAGGTCGCCGGCGGCGCTTTCTTCAAGGAAGCTCCCCGTCCCGGCGGAACATGCCTCGTTCATGGCATAGTCAATGGGCACCCCGTTTTTAAGAAGCACATATTTGGCATCCTGACCGCCGATTTCAAAAATGGTTTCAACGCCGCTGTCAAAGTAAGTGGTGCCCACCGCGTGGGCTATAATTTCGTTGTAAACGCCCGGGGTCTCCAAAAATACCCCCAGAATTTCACGGCTTGAGCCGGTGGTAGACACCAGGCGAATATCGATTTTTTTGCCGCCTGTATCGGCGACTACTTTTTCCTGAATAATACGAAGGCACTCTTTTAAGGCTTTAACCGGATCGCCGTGGGTACGGCCATAATGGCTTGCGGCAATTTCATCGCTTTCCATATCCACAAGGCAGGCTTTGGTGGTGGTACTGCCGCCGTCAACGCCCAACATATATTTTCTGCCGGCCCTTACTTTGCCGTCGGGCTTTTCAAAAGTTTTTACTTTATTGGCCCAGTCTTTTAACGCCGAAAGAGCGCCAAAACGGATCTCGTTGGGTTTTAAAAGTTTATCCGCCTGTGGAAGAGGGCTTCCGGAAAGCGGGGCCAGAACCGCGGCCCCCAGGGCTTCAAACACCGAGGCAGACCCGGGGATGATAAACTCAATCTGCGGGGCCTTTTCCCGTATAAAACGGATAATGTGCCGGTTAAGGGTTATACCCCCCGCAAGCACTACACGCCCGCTGGTAATTTTAGCCCGTTTAAGAAAATCTATAACCTTTACCGCCATTACATCGGAAAGGGAAAGAACTATGTCTTCTTTGGTGGCTTCCCGCTTGTTAAGCCGGTGGGTGCAATCGCTCTTCATAAATACCTAACAGCGGCTCGAAAGGGGATAAACCTTTGCCGGGTCGGGCACTTTGTCGATGTCCTCAAGCTTCATGTCCATGCGGGCAAGCTGCTGTTTTAAAAACTCCCCGGTACCGCTGGCACACTTGTTGCCCGAAAAGTTATTGATGATCTTTCCGGTTTTGTCCAGCTTGTACACCACCAGGTCTTCGCCGCCCATGCTTACCACCGCATCGGCGCTAAGGCCCAGGGCTTTAAGGGCGGCTTCAACACACAGGGGCTCAAGGGTACCCGCGGCATCAAACATAAACCGCCCCTCGTTTCCCGTTACCAGAGTAGGCGTCCCCAGGGGGACATTCCCGTCAATCAGGAGCTTACGGGTTGCCGCGCCAAAGTCCCCCTCATGAGGAACCGTGGCGCTCCATACCAGCCCGCTATTTTTCTCCGGTTTTTCCGCATCGAACAAAACCATTTTTAAACTTGTAGAACCTATATTAATCCCTAACGACTGCATATGCCCTCTTCGCTGACATTCTTTGCTGTTTTGTTCAATCATATCGGTATAAGGCGCGTCTGGCAAGTAAGCGCCTTATACCGGCAAAACCTGTTGAAACCCACGCGGATTTTTTTCAGGCCCTATTGACAAAACAAAATAATTTGCTTATATTAATAACAGTTATTATTATTATTTTCAAGAGGTTTTTGATGTTTAACGGACACAGAAAACATAGTAAAAAGCGGGATGCTATATTGGAAGTTTTAAAATCTACCGATACTCATCCCGGCGCCCAGTGGGTGTACGAAAAGCTAAAGCCCGTCATTCCCTACCTGTCCCTTGGAACCGTTTACCGGAATTTAAACCTTTTCCGGGAAGAGGGGGATGTGGTTTCCCTTGGCGTGGTAAACGGGGAGGAACGTTTTGATGCCTGTACCCTGCCCCACGCCCACGCGGTTTGCAAGGTTTGCGGCAAAGTTTCTGACCTTAGCGGCGAAATCCTGGCGGAATTATTGGAAAATTATAGAGTAGAAATTCACAATTTTACTATTGATATACGGAACACTGTATTTTACGGTTTATGTAATGACTGTTTAGTCAAATAGATAACTTGAGGCAATCGCGGCTTTTGACCGTTTGCATATTTTAATAACTCGGAAGGAGTAAGATTATGAAGAAATGGGTGTGTTCAGTGTGTGGTTATGTGTTTACCGGGGATCAGCCCCCCGAAGCCTGTCCCCAGTGTAAGGCGCCTGCCTCCAAATTCAAGGAGCAGGCTGCCGGAGGCGGCTTTGCGGCAGAGCATGTCGTGGGCGTTGCCAAAGGTGTAGAACAGGACATCATTGATGACCTTAAGGCGCACTTTACCGGCGAGTGTAGCGAAGTAGGTATGTACCTGGCGATGAGCCGGGTCGCGGAACGTGAGGGCTATCCCGAAATCGCCGAAGCGTATAAACGCTATGCGTATGAGGAAGCCGACCACGCCTCCCGCTTTGCGGAGATGCTGGGTGAAGTCATTACCGACAGCACCAAGAAAAACCTTGAGATGCGTATCGAGGCCGAACACGGCGCCTGCGCCGGCAAAACCGACATTGCCAAACGCGCCAAGGAACGGGGCTACGATGCCATCCACGACTCGGTGCACGAAATGGCCCGGGACGAAGCCCGCCACTGCTGCGGCTTTAAAGGCCTGCACCAAAGGTACTTTGGCTAAGAAGAAGCTGATTAATTCGAGTCTGTCCATAATGTAGACACATTATGGCAGGGAGCCGTTGGTTAGCGTCAAGTTAATCAGCGGCTCCTTAAACCGAGTTTCTGTCTTTTGTGAGGGCTGTCCAGGAACTATCGGGCCCTTGGCCCGATAGTTCCTGGACAGTTCCATACATTACAAATAGTGATCAGCCACCAGCGTTGCTGGCAATGATTTCATCAATGGCCTGCCTGCCGGCTTTTCTAATTGCTTCGGTAGTAATAGAGGCCGAAGCCACTACGTCTATTTCCACCGAATTTTTTTGCTTGATGCTGGCCGGCGCCCTCTGAATGGCGGCTGCGCCTAC
>JAIRLQ010000442.1 GCA_031259345.1 Treponema sp. | reverse complement strand
CTCAGCCGGGCCGCGGTTGCGCAAAATAAGGCGGCGCTTCAATTTGAGCCGGATAAACTGAAAAAAAAGATGTAGGGTTATCGCTTTGCCGTATAAACTAAAAATCATGGTGTTTATTTTCTGCGCCATTGCCGCCCTTGCTTCCTGTTCACGCAAAGAGGAACGCAAGCCCGCAGAGCCGCGGACGATAAGTGTCCGGGGCGCGGAAATTAGCGGAAACTGGAAGAATTTTATTGAGATTGAAGACGGTGACTATCTGCTTGAAGACCTGGGCCATTCCTCCTGGTCTCGTAAGACAACCGTCACCGTGTCCCTTAAACTTAAAAAAACTTTTTCCGGTGCCCTGAATTCTCCGGCGGATACGCTGCGGCTTATCCCCCTTACCCGGGGCGGTTCCGCCATAACGAATGATGAATTTCTTGTTTCTTCAAAAGATAAGTTTAATGAATTTATACGCGGCGCTCCCGGTGAAAAAGCGCGCATCACCTTTGCCGATCTTTTTGGAAATGAAGAAGTTTTCCCGGATATCGCGGGTTTTGAGGGCAAAACCGTGGAGGAAAGCAGGCCGGAGGCACGGGCGGCAGGATCGGCAAATCCCGCCGACGGGCCGAAAGACACCGCCACGGACCCCGGCTTTGCCCGCGGCACGGCGGCAAGGACAGGCCCCCGGGTGGTTGCGGTACCGGAACTGGAAGCCACCGGCAGTATAAGTAAAGACCTTATCGTGGGCATAACCGGCGCAGTAACAAGTTCGCTGTTGGCAAATTCCAACGTGAGCCGGGTGGTGGACTACAACCAAATCAGCCGGATTATGGCGCAGCACAAATTCGAAGCCGGGGAATGGTCGAATCCCGCCAAATACGCGGAAATAGGCCGGGCCCTCAACGTGGATACTATAACCATAGGAACCATATCCCTGGGTCAAAAGCTGCTTTTCATGCAGGAATACAATGTCTCAGTTCAACTGATCGACATAAGTACCATGTCCGTTGTAGGAGCCTGTACAGTAAGCTGCGACGAGAGTTTTGGCGCGCTTAAAAACGAGGTAAAAAAGATGGAGGTAAAACGATGAAAAATTTGTTTCTCCTGGTATTACTTGTTTTGCCGTACCTTGCCGCTGCCCAGGACATTTATGTCGCCGACTTTGAAACAGAAGAAGCGGCTATCAAAAGCCTTATGTCCGGCGTAACCGATGTGTTCCGCAGCGCATTCGCCGGAAATAGCACTGCCTCACTCACCACACGGCGGGACAGCGCCGCTTATATCGTTACCGGTACGGTAACCCGGTTTGGCGAGATGAGCGCACCCTCTGCGGAGCAGCGGTCTTCCGCCGTGTCCGGCTCGGTAAATATCGCCGTTCAACTTTTCAGCTTTGCCGTCCAGAGCGGCAATAAAAGCAGAGACGGGCAAAATGCCGGGAATAAAGAAAAAACAACGGAACCGGAAGTGCTCGTATACGCGCAGCTTGAGGATGCCAAAACAAGGCGTATCGTTGCGGCGTCTTCGATACGCTGCGCGTCATGGCGGGAATATCTTGAAAAGAGCGCCGTCCTTGCGGCGGACTTTGTCGGCAGGCTGCCTCTCGCCGGAACCCTGGGCGGTTCCTGGCGGGGTATTGTGGAAGGCGACACCGGAGAAGACGAATACATCCTCACCTTTCGCGCAGATAACCAGTGTACCATAACGGTAAACTCCCGCGATGCCTGGGGAGAAACAAAGACCCAGACGGCGAGCGGGAACTACGGCTACAATGGCGAAATTTTGACCATTCGCGTCAGTTTCATAGAGCGTATCATTCGTCATGTATCAAACATTGACTGGAGGGCAATCCCTGTTTTCGCCAGCGACCGGAGTTCCTTTAGCGTCGTAATCCCCGTCACTGCGGAACGGAGTGGACCAAGAGAACGAGTTACATTCCGGAAGGAATGAACCTCCCAAATTGACGTATCCGGCTGTCGTATCAGAGTCTCCATGGTCCTGACAAACCGTTCCTCCAGCCGGACGGAATGAAAATCCAGCCCGGCAAATTCTTCTTCCATGTTGAAACCTTTCCTGTCTGCCATATTCCCCTCCCAGAGTTTTCGGCTCTTGGGGGAGCATAGCATGAATGGGAGAAAATTGTGAGTCAAGTTTAGCCCAAGGGGGCGGTTTGAACCTAATAAAAATTTGGCTTCCCTCTCTTGGATAGTTTCGTCATCTTTGTATCAAATTTTTACTTATCGGTTCCTTTTCCTCTCTCCTATACCAAAAAGTAAATACCTTTGCCCTGAAACCAAACTATAGGCATAGCAGATAATTAAAAAATGTAGTATATTGTTTATAGGCGGTGTATGCCGCTGACACTGGAGGGAAATATGAAATTAAAAAGCATCAAGGCGATTGCGGCGGTATTCGCTACGCTATTCGCGCTGGCAGGAATTTGTGCGTCTTGCAGCGTGCCGTCCGGGGCGGTTGTCCGTTCATCTCCGGAATTACGGCTGCCCCTTGGCTGGGTACTGGGTTCCAAGGGCACGGAAATGGGCAAAATGACGTCCAAGTTCCTGAACGCCGACACCATCAAAGAAAATCTTGGCAGTGATATGGCAGTTGATGTGCTTAATCTTAAAGGCATAATAACTATTGACGGGAAATCCTATAACGGGATTTATGGCGATACTGGCGGCGATGTTCAGGCTCAAACCTATGTGATAAAGTACAAGGGCTTTACCGGGGACATTAGCGGAATGTTTAAGGAATTTGACCTTGACGCGGCCCTAAATCCCTACGGTTCCAATTCGGAAATAATGCAGCCGCCCGCCGAATACGGCCCAATTAACATCGAGATAGAATTGCCTGACGATTTAAAAACCTGGCTTACCGGTATCAATGGCGCCCGGCTTATTATCAAATGTACGTATGAAAGCGCGGACAAGGCGAAGTTTTACGCCGATAAAACCAGGGTGAAATTCGGAACAAGCGGTTCTGCCACTAATCTAGCAGATTCAGCGTCCATTGATCCCCAGGATAAGGATAAAAAAACTGTTATTTTTACTTCCCCGCCTTATACCATAGGTCAGAATGATACTTTCGCGGTTTCTTTTAATATGGAACCCTCCGAGCTCTATAAAGTTGCTCTGGACCTTGACTGGGAAAGCGCCGTTGTTAAGGTACCGGCAACC
>JAIRLQ010000388.1 GCA_031259345.1 Treponema sp. | reverse complement strand
GTCAGCCTCAACGCCAATGTCGTTTATTATAACAAGACCCTGGCCGACGAACTGGGTATTACGATGCCTGACGGTGATTATACCTGGGACGATCTGGTCAAGATCTGTGCGGAAGTATATCAAAAAACCGGAGGAAAAACCTACGGCATGGGTGATTTACGGATGTTAAACGCTATGGAGACCCATCTTCCCGCATGGTGTATGACTCATCTGGGCAAAGAGCCGCCTTTTCCCTGGACCGATACCCAAATGAACATAACCGGTGCCGATGTGGCTGCCTTTATGGATTATTGGAACAAGGCGCCCAATGGCGTGGTCCTGCCGCCGGATGAAGCCGCCACTGTTATTTCCCAGGTAAGTGTTCCCAGCAGCGTTCGCAGAACCTTTCTTGAATTTGCATTCTCCGGTACTTTTGCGATGTATCAGAGCCAGACAAAAGATGTTCTCGAAATGATCGAATGGCCCAATAATCACAAAGGAAAAGGGAATGCCGTCAGCGCCCGGCCCGGCCTTGTTGAATGTGTTTTCAACGGCAGTAAGAATAAACCGCTGGCTATTGATTTTTTAGCGTGGTTTGCCAATGACGCGGAAGCCGGAAGGATTCTTAAAGGAGTGCGGGGAGTTCTTCCGTCGAGTACTCAACGTGCGGCGGTATTAGCGGACCCGGCCCTGCTTTCAGACATAGACAAAAAAATATTTGCTATTGTTGATAAAGTTTATTCTAAACCCATTAACCCCTATTCTCCCGGACCGACCGGCGTTGTGTATACCTTGTTTGGGGACAGTTATATGAAAGCTGTCGGTTCAGAAGTCGCCTTTGGCCGGATAACTCCCGAAGAAGCAGGAAAACGCTTTGAGGAGATGATGAAGGAAGTGTTGAGTTATTGAGAGAAAACGGTTAAAGTTAAAGAGACGATAGGCCGTTAAAACATTTTTATTCCGGAACGATCGGTGAGCGGTGATAGAGAAGGCAGAGGGACCCGTCACGCTCACCGGCATCTGGTTTAATGATGGAAGCGAATCAGAGATATTTTTGGAAACCATGCAGGGTTCATTGAAAAGGAATAGTCAAATGACCACTATAGACAGATCCCGTACCAACAGTGTTCAAAATTCGGTATACGTTACCCTCAGAAATAGTATCATCAATCTGAATCTCGCCCCGGGAACCACTATCAGCGAAAAAGAAATCGCCCTGCGTTTCAATATCAGCCGTACCCCGGTTCGGGAAGCTTTTATTCATCTGTCAAAAGAAGGATTGGTCAAAGTTTATCCCCAAAAGGAAACACAGGTATCTCCTATTGATTTTGTCCGGGTCAAGCAGGAATTGTTTCTCCGGGCAAGTCTGGAAAATGCCGTAGTGGAATTTTTCCTTCAAAATTGCGGCTCCGGGGATTATAAAACTCTGGAAGAGCTTATCACAAAACAAACCGCTGCCGTCAAGACAAAATCTTATACGGAGTTTCTTGACCACGATAACAGTTTTCATCATTTGTTTTTTGAAGTTGGCGGACAGGTGTTAAGCTGGGAAGTGCTGGATCGTATGAGCGGACATTATCATCGGGCCAGGCTGTTGAGTATCTGGCTAACCGGGGCTGGTAACGATCTGGTAAGAGATCATCAGAAAATCTATAATGCGCTGAAAAAACAGGATCTGGAAACGGCCCGAAAATTGCTTTATCTGCATATTTATAAATTAGATGCGGAAGAAGAAATCCTTCGGGGCAAATTTCCCGGTTATTTTACATCCGGAGAAGAAAAAAATACCTTTGATGTGGATTTTGGCGGGTTCCCCCTGCCATCCGGTTAGCTGCCGGCTGCTAATGCCCGGTGATAGGCAAAGCGCGTTCCCGCGAGGGACTGCCACACCTTGTCGGCGGCTGCCTGCGCCTGGAGGCTTAAAGTTTTACCGTCAACAAACGCAAGGTTCTGCTTGATCTGCTCAAGTTTGCTTACCCCGCTGATAACACTCGTTACACCGGACCGGCCCAAACACCAGCGCATGGCAAATTCCAGGATGGAGACCCCCTCGTCCCTGGCAATTTCCGTCAGTTTCCCGATGGCGGCGAAATTTTCATCCGACCAATACCGATCATAGTAATTCTTTTGATTGGCAAAACGGGTATCGGCGGCGGGTTCACCGGGCCTGTGCTTTCCGGCAAGAAGTCCGCCGGCGATGGGGTTATATACCACCATACCCAGCTTGTGCTTTAACAGGCAGGGGATCAGCTCCGGCTCAACTCCCCTGGTAATAGCGTTATACACATTTTGGGAAACCACCGGAGGAGTATAACCGCGTTTATCGCAGATGGCGAGTATATCCGCGACTTCCCAGGCAGCGTAATTGCTTATCCCTACATAGCGTATTTTTCCCGATTCAACCAGGGTAGAAAACGTGTGGAGAGATTCTTCAATTTCGGTCTCGTGATCCGGCACGTGCAGATAGTAAAGATCGATATAATCCGTACCCAGCCTTTTAAGACTCTCGTCAACCGCGGCGAGAATATTCCTGCGGCTTAGACCCCGGTTAAAGGAACCGGGAGCGGTGGGGCCGGAGACCTTGGTAGCCAGGAAAAGTTCATCCCGGTGGTTTTTCAGCCATTTGCCCACGATCCGTTCACTTTCGCCTTCATTGTAAGTGTTGGCAGTATCAAAAAAATTAACTCCCTGCTCAAAGGCGTAATCCATAATAGAAAGCGCGTCTGCTTCGCCGGTTTGTTTCCCAAACATCATGGTTCCCAAACTTACAACAGATACTTTTAGATTGGTCCCCGGTAAATTATTGTACTGCATACTATCCTCCTTGTGTTCCCGGTCTTTAATTATACACAAATTGACTTCTTGTATACAAGTATGTTACTTTCTTCGCGGCGTACCAATCCGGGACAGGGCAAAACCGCCGAAGATTACAATAAAGCGGTCTACGATATTGATGGGGATTCGGGAAAGAATATTTGCCGCCAGTATGGGCGGACCGCTCCTG
>JAIRLQ010000125.1 GCA_031259345.1 Treponema sp. | reverse complement strand
GAATTGTAAAAATGTCTGGCGATCTTTCCGGACCGGCAGTTGGTATCATCCTGGGCGATCATGCGGGCAGAGGATCTTAGCGCGGTGGAAACCGGAACGGCGTATTTCTTCAATATTGAAAGCGCCGGGCCGGTAAACCCTGGGGAAATTTCAGCCGCCGGCGGAAAGCTCAGCTATGACTGCATTGTGAAAGCTGTCGATTTGGAAAGATCCGGTATTGTAGACGCGCTAATAATGGCGCCCATAACCAAACAGGCCCTCCATGCGGCGGGCCTGGAGTTTTCATCGGATTTTGAAATATTCGCCGATTGTTATGGCGTAAACCGCTGTACGGCAGTGATCAAGTGTGAGAATTTTTTTCGTAGTACTGTTGTCGGGCACTACGCCTTCAGGGAAATTACGAGCCGCTTAACTACGGATGGAATCATCAACACCGCTCACACCCTTCTTGATATTATGGGCCGTTTTCTCCCGAAGGAAAATTGCCGTATCGCAGTTGCGGCCCTCAATCCCCACGCCGGAGAAGACGGCCTCTTTGGAGACGAAGAAGCTGTCCTGATAACGCCCGCAATCAAACATCTCCAGGCCGAAGGGATAAAGGCACAAGGCCCCTGTCCGGCTGACACGGTTTTTCTTAAGGCCAGGAACGGTGAAGTTGAAGGTATTGTGTATCTCTACCACGATCAGGGAAACATTGCCATGAAAGCGGCGTTTTTTGGCGAGGCGGTACTTATCTACACCGGGATTCCTGGTCATGTATTTTCCGTAGGCCATGGAAGCGCGCTTGATATTGCGGGAAAGGGTAAGGCGGATCCAAAGAACCTTATCCTCTGTATCAAGACTGTTTTGGAAATGCCGGGGATTTCCCGTGTTTGATTTTACCGGCAAAGTTGCGGCTGTTACCGGCGCTTCGGGTATCGGCATCGGGATTGAAACGGCAAAACATTTTTTCGCTGCCGGCGCCAGGATCGGCATCTGCAGCAGGTCGCAGGAACGTATCTTTCAGGCCGCAAGGGAAATTGGAGGGGAAGATCAATCCCGTATTTTCGCCATGCCGGCGGATACTTCGGTGGTCAAAGACACAGAAGCCTTCATCGGCGGTGTCATCAGACGCTTTGATCATATCGACATTCTCATAAACAACGCCGGTGTCCAGTTTCCCGGCCCCTCGGTTGAATTTACAGAAGAACACTGGGATTCTACCGTGGACACCAATCTGAAAGGGTATTTTTTTGCCGCCCGGTATGCCGCAAAGGAAATGGCTGCCAGGGGGAAAGGAGGCTGTATTATCAATATCGGTTCGGTGAACGCGGTAACGGTTGTGGCAGGCCAGGCGGTCTACGCCGCAGCAAAGGCAGGAATTTCCCAAATGACCAAAAGTCTTGCCCGTGAATGGGGACGGGACGGCATCAGGGTAAACTGTGTTGCCCCAGGCAGTATTCCGACCCTGATTAACAAAGACATTTACCGGGATCCCGCGGTGGAAAGGGCGATGTGCGAAAAGATACCCATGGGCAGGAGGGGGACAACCAAAGAAATCGCCGATGCGGTTCTCTATCTTGCAAGTGATTATGCATCGTATATTACCGGTCAAACCCTGTTTGTAGACGGCGGTTTGACTCTTGTTCATGGATAAGGGGAAATACCAATGGCAAATACAAGAATTAAAATAAAAAACAACTGGCAGCTCTACCTTTTTCTGCTGATCCCGGTGGTTTACATCATCATCTTTGCCTATATCCCGATGTTTGGCGCCCAGATCGCATTCCGCAGGTATTCTCCCAGGCTTGGTATCTGGGGAAGCCCCTGGGCGGGGCTGGCAAATTTTAAAAAGTTTTTTTCTTCCTATCAATTTGTACGGGTAGTTTCCAATACATTTATACTTTCGGTAGTGAGCATTATAATTTCCTTCCCCATACCTGTTATCTTTGCCCTGCTCATGAATAGTTTTAATTCCCCGGTCTTCAAGAAAGTTTCTCAGACCATTGTTAACCTTCCTCATTTTATTTCTACCGTAGTATTGGTAGGTATGCTGTTACAGATTTTTAATTCAAACACAGGGATCTACGGAATTTTTGCCGAATACTTCCTCGGCAGAAAACCGGTGGATCTTTTTTCCAAACCGGAAAATTTCCGTATCATGTATATACTGTCAGGGGTATGGCAAAATTTCGGCTGGGATTCCATTATCTATCTGGCAGCTTTGGCAGGGGTCAGTATAGAAATGCACGAAGCCGCGATAATTGACGGGGCATCCCGGTTCGAGCGCATTTTGTATGTGGATTTTCCGGCCATACTGCCCACCGTGACCATTATGCTGATCCTGCGTATGGGATCGGTGATGTCCATAGGATTTGAAAAGGTCTTTCTTATGCAGAACGGCCTTAACCTCCAGGTAAGCGAAGTGATCTCTACTTATGTCTATAAAATCGGCCTTACGGGAAGCAGCGATTTTTCATTTTCCACGGCTATAGGTCTTTTTAATTCGGTAATCAACATGATTTTAATCGCTATAGTGAATTTCTTTGCCGGCCGCATGGGAGAAACAAGCCTGTGGTAAGGGGAGGTAATTTTTTGAAAAAGCGGCTGTCCCATGGGGACAAGGTTTATTATATTTTCTCTTATGCCCTGGTGTGCTGTCTGGTGCTGATTGTCCTCTATCCTATGGTTTATGTGGTTTCCGCTTCTTTTTCTACTGCCGCCATGGTAACTAGCGGCAAAGTCTGGCTGCTTCCTGTCAAACCCACGTTTCACAATTACAGCATGGTACTTCAGTACAAATCGGTTTATATTGGTTACCGGAATACCTTCCTGTATACTTTCTGCGGAACCCTCATCAACATAATTTTTACGCTGCTCTGCGCCTATCCCCTCTCGCGAAAAGATCTTTTTGGCAGGGGGTTTTTTACGTTTCTTTTCACCTTCACCATGATTTTTTCAGGCGGTATGATACCAAGCTATATCCTGATGCGGAATCTCAGGCTGATTAACACCGTCTGGGCCATGATGCTTCCCGGCGCAATCAGCGTAACCAATATGATCGTAACCAGGACGTATTTTCAATTCAGTATTCCCGGTGAACTTTTGGAAGCCTCAAAACTTGACGGCTGTTCTGACGCGCAGTATTTCTTCAGGGTGGCGCTTCCCCTTTCTCATTCGGTCATAGCAGTTATTGCCCTTTTTTATGCTGTCGGTCATTGGAATGCGTATTTTAACGCTTTCCTCTACCTTTCAAAACAAAGCCTCTATCCTCTTCAGCTTTTCCTCAGGGAAATTCTGGTCCAGAATACATTCAACAGCGGGATGATTACAGACCCTGATCTGGCGGAAGCACTGGTAGGACTTCAGGAAGTACTCAAGTATGCCATTATCGTTTTGTCCACAGCCCCGTTGATGTGTTTTTACCCCTTTGCCCAAAAACATTTTGTCAAAGGCGTTATGATCGGTTCGCTCAAAGGGTAAAACTGTGCGGAAACTGTTGGAACGATAGGGCGAAAAAATCACGCATGTCACCGTTGGCTCGATACCGGAAGATATGGGATACCGCAGACAAGGGAACGAAGATACCCAGTAGCAAGCTCCTCAGGGGTGCCCCAATAATGTCGGAGTTTTCCGGTTTCTACAGGGAACCTCTTTCGCTTAGATAAAGTACATGTAGGAATCGCCGGGATCCACGGTTCCCGCCAGGGACGCCAGGCTTTCGTGGTCGATTACGCCGGCAATGCGGTCGTTGAGCCTGTTGAACACCGTGATGCGTATGCAGCGCTCCAGCTTGCTCTCCTTTACCCCCGGCAGGGGAGGGTCAACCACCAGCATGTCCCCTTCCAGAACCCTGAGGGCGTCGCCGATGTTGATTTCCTGGGGGCTCTTTGCCAGGGTATAGCC
>JAIRLQ010000074.1 GCA_031259345.1 Treponema sp. | reverse complement strand
CCAACTAACAAAACTGTAATAAATAGAAAACCAATTACTTTAGGCATACTGCCTCCAATAAATTCAATTTACCCGGCCGGACTACAACATTGTCCCTGACAAGGGATTCTATAAGGCCGCCCGGACCGTAAAAATTAACCGTAACCCGGTAGATTCCGCTTTCAACATTAATGCCTCCCGCATAGGCCCGCGCAGGGAAGTACCGGGACTGGCGTATATCCGCCTGCTCGCTGACTTCCTGAAAAACCTTTCCGACAAAACTAAACAGGGTGCCCCAGCCTTCGGCCTGTTCGTCAATTGCCGCCCCTATACCCGCCGACGCGGCAGACTTCATTATGGTACGAACCGTGCTTTTCAGTACAGTAAGGGAATACTTTGCTTTAAAAGTTTCACGGGCTACCATGCTCATGTCTTCAATAAGCTCAGGGGAAAAACGTTCCCCCGAATCCAGGATAAGCTCTACCGAACTTATCGCGGAAGGACGGCTAATCATTTGCGGCAGCGCAAGCCGCGCCCAATTGTTGGGGGGCTTAAGCGGCAGGGGGATCATTATGTCCGCCTGCTGTTTTACCGGAGAGCGGCCTGTAAAAACCAGGACATTCAGACGGGCCTTCCCTGCGGGGATCGAAAGCTCGCCATCCAAAAAAGAAGGCGGGCTGTTATAATACACAGCCGGGAAAAGCTCATAGGCATGTTTTAATTCTTCCATATCGATGCGGGCATCGTCGTAAAGCCCCGCGCTGCGGTAGAACAGAACCCCCAAAAAACGCGCCAGGGCGGAGTTTGAAAACTTTTCGGCTTCTGTCGTATAATCCGCGGCATTTAGATCGTTTCCGGAATCCAGAATCTTTTTCCGCGCGGTTTCGTATTTGTCCGCCAGAACCCGCAGCTTTTCGTTTACCCGCCGTATCTCTACCATCGCCCCTGCAAGATCATTTAGATGATAATAATTAAGGGCATTAAACACATTAATATAAATGTCTTCATAATCTTCCCCGGAATATTCCCTGACATTATCATTTAAAATATAGGTTCCCACTGCCTGGGAAAGGCTTTTGGTAAAAGCTTCTTCTATGCGCCGTTCACCCTCTTCAAGATCGCGGGAAGATTCTTCGTACATTCCGGCATAATGCTCGAGCATACCCCTGTCAAGATTGAGGAGTATGGCGTTTTTTTGAGTGTAAATATTTTTTTTGGCCTGGCTCGATTTTAGGGAAGCAAGGGCGCCTATATAGTCGCCCCTCTCTGCATCCGCGTCGATGCCCCGGTAAACTTCCGGCCCCGCAGCGCAGGAAAAAACCGTAATTAAAAGCGCCAGGCAAAAAAAGTTACGGCCCATCAATAAATCATGGCTTAAATCTGGGCTGCTCTATGACCTTTTTAATCTCGTTGTTTTCGCCCATCCAGAGCCGGGTATTGTTTTCGATATTGGTCAATTCAGCGCTGACAAAATATGAGCGCACCGTGGTTCTTCCCGCCTTGTCCACAATGGACTTGACGCTGCCCGTAAGCATAAGATTTGCGCCTGTTTCATAGGCCAACGCCGAAGCGGTTTCTTCGCTGGCATTGAACTGCTGATCCTGCCGTTCGGCCCGGATCTCTTCGCGCGTTTCGCCGCCGGCTACAAAATCAAGCTTGCCGGAATTGACAATAGCAACTTCCATGCTTTTGGAAATAATAGAAGTGTCAATGTGCTCGCTGGAATCGTTTTTAAAATTACCCACAAGGCAGGCCGGCAGCGCGCCGTTCCGCTCGGCGGAAAAACGCTGAACATACCGGATTACCCTGGCGGACTCAAGACAATCCTTGATAAGACTGTCGCAGACCTTCCTGACATCCGCATCGTTCCAGCGCCCCGAAAGATCTATCGTGGTATCGGCGTCTACCCGGGTAACCTTGGGAGCGGAAGAACAGGCAAAAGCCAGGAGGCCGCAAACGGTTAAAACGACCGCTATACGCATTATTCTTTTCATTCTGATTATTTATCCAACTGTTCTTCCATCATTTTAAGGGCTTCCATGGCTTTGAATTCGGCATATTTGGAAGCCTCGTTTTCGTACGCCTGGGCAACAGCGGCCGCGGCGTCCCGGGCGGCATCGGATTTGCTCATCCTTAGCAAAGACCATAAAGAGCCGTTTTTCATCTTTTCGCGCTTTACAACTTCTACATTGGTAAGGGTAGCGTTGGAAAGCTGCCTGCTGATGGACTCGTAAAAATCAAGGCTTGTCTGATTGTCCTCTGTTCCCGCATTCCGGGTATAGTCGATAACCATGGATTGAACTTCGGTTTTAAGCTTTTCCGCAATATCGACCTTTGCCAAAGCGTCCGCCTGTTTAAGGGCATCGCCCTGCTTTTTAAAGCTTGAACTGCCTACCCCATAGATATAGTCCTTGTCGACAGGCGGGTTGGCCACAAAACTGGGGATATTGGGATCATCCGCAATGCGCGCCTCACCCTCGCTTTTGCACCCAAACGCGGCCAACGTCAAAACCAGGATCAATGCCGTTAAAATACACTTTTTCATCAACCTTCTCCTCTAAATACGGATTGGGAACATCCGAAAATCAAAATTCCCGAATGTTTCTATCCCTAATATACCATATTTATAACACCAAACAACACATAATTCCAGTAGCGGACAGACCTTCATCAGCGTTCCAGCTTCGCGGTCATTTCAATGTTTTGCTTGAAGTTGCCAAAACATTCCCCAAACAGGTTCACCCCGCCGACGTATTCGGCGTCTGCTTTAATGCCGATTTTGAAAGAAATAAAATCACTCTCTTTAATCTTGAGAATGCCGGTATTGCAATCCGATGTTTTTCTGTCATCGCCGAAACACCCGTCCCGGCGTATCACAAGGCGATGCAATTCGCCGTATTGGGTGGAACTATCGGGCCACCATGAGGGATTATAGATACCGCGCTTGCCGCCGTAATCGCCGGCGGCGCGGAAAGTAAAAACATCCTGATCGTTTATCCAGATGGTGATGTCGCTGGGCCAGTCGTTGTTATATCCCGGCGCTTCCGCGCAGGCTTCAAAAGAAAAACCGAGTTCCAGCAATTTTTCGCTTTTTAGAAAATGGTTGGGGAAACGGTATTCCAAAAAACCGGCGGCAAACCAAAGAATCTGAGCGTATATCCGGTTGGGGCTATAGAAAGCGTTTTCCGCGTCTTCCGTCCCGATAAAAGCCCTCTTTCCCGCAAGCCCGCAGGGTTTGCTTACCTGACAGTTAAAGTAACACCCCAGCGGCATACTAAAAGAAACATCACGGGTAGGCTTTTTTCCCTTTTCCGGATTGAAAATATGAAAATACAGGTCTTCGGCCAAAATCGCGCATATCTTCTGGGCGCCGCGCACGCCGGGTTTTTCCTCGGTAAAGATTAATCCCGCGTTTTCCAGTGTCCGTACATGCAAAGCCGCGGTAGAAAAGGGTAAAGAAAACCGTTCCGCCAGTTCGCTGACGTTCAAGCCGGGCCTTTCAACCAGGAGTTTGAGCATTTTAAGCCGTACCGGCAGGGATAAGGCTTTGAAAATTGCCGCCGATTGTTCCGGCTGATTAAAATCGATATTAATCCGGTTTTTCACGTTCTTCCCATAATATATGTGAATATCATGAAATAAAGCAAATGCTTTCGCCCTAGAGGCAAGGCCGTTACCGCCCGCTGTTAGGGGATGACTGCCCGGCTATTATGGAATGATTATCGACGTTACCGGGCCCCATTTGCCGACGTCGCCTTTGCGGTTTTCGTAACGGGAGCAGAAGTAGGCGGTCATGCCCGCTTCTTCGGCGGCAAAGCCCACCTGTTCCAGTTTGCGGTGCGTAAAGCGGTAGTGCAGCAGG
>JAIRLQ010000572.1 GCA_031259345.1 Treponema sp. | reverse complement strand
CTAAACAGCTTAAAATCCGCCCAGTATTCTTTTGTCCGGAATTTTCAGCCGGTCGATTCAGAGAAGCGGGACGCCGCCGGCATTGCCCGCTATTAAAAACCGGTGTAAAATAGCGGCATGAAAGTAAAGTCTTACACTTTCCTTCTCGTTGCCGCCTTTATGCTATTAGGGGCCGGATGCGGGAGCGGCATGGAGGACATTAAGGATCCCGAAGGATATTCACTGGTGTGGAACGATGAATTTGACACGGAAAATACTCTGTCCGAAAGTGAATGGCGGTTTGAAACCGGAAAGACCGGATGGGGGAACAATGAATTACAAAACTACGTGGCGGGTCTCGGAGAAGACGCGGCGGCCCTGGTGGAAGGGGGAATCTTAAAGATCACGGCGAAAAAACGGAAAGGGGAAGTTATTTCAGCCCGGATAAATACAAAAAAAAGCTGGCTGTACGGCTATTTTAAAGCCCGCCTGAAACTTCCCCGGGGGAAAGGTACCTGGCCGGCGTTTTGGATGCTGCCGGAAGATTTTGTTACATCCCCTGATGACGGAGAAATTGACATCATGGAAGCGGTAGGTTACGAGCCGGGTTGGGTTCATACCGGCGTCCATACCAAAAATTACACCGGCGAAACCGTCAAGAACGAAAGAAAGAATATCCCCACGGCGCAAAGTGATTTTCATGTATACGCGGTAGAATGGACGCCTGATTTCATCAAAGGGTATGTGGACGACGAACTTTTCTTCGAGTTCTTAAACGATTATGCGGGGAACAAGGATACCTGGCCATTCAACAAGCCTTTCTATTTGAAACTGAATTTGGCCTGGGGGGGCAAGTGGGGAGGCCTTGAGGGTACAGATGAAAGCTGCCTTCCCGCCCTTTACGAGATAGACTATGTACGGGTCTATCAAATCGAGCCGAAGCTGGCAGCGCATAGAGGGGGATCTTCCGTTCCGGTATCGTTACAAAATCCATGACATTCCTCCTTCTGAAAGATTTGGGGGTTCCAAAACCTGGTTGGTTTTGGAACCGGCCTTCAGGTCTTGAATTTATCAAGCTCCTGGATTAATTCATCAATATCGTTTTTGTTCCGGCCGCTGATATCATTTACCTTGTTCACCGCGGTATTGATCTGGTCCGCCCCGGCGGCCATTTCATTCATACCGTTGGTAATTTCCTGGGTGATAGATTCCAAGGTCCGGCTGGTGGCGATAACCTCTTTACTGCCGGTGTTCATTTCTTTGGAACTCACCTTCACTCCCCCGGTTATTTCGTTCAACTGGCTCACCGCTTGCAGGATCTGTTTGCTTCCATGGCCCTGCTCTTCCATGGCGTTCCGGATATTTTCCTCCTGCTCCGATACGATCTTGACCCCCTGGTCGATGGTCTCAAACCTGGCGAGTACATCGTTAGTGGACCGGGTGATCTTATCAATGGAGTCCTTGATCTTCTTCAAAACCCCGCCGATGGTCTTGGATTGTTCCCCGGAGGATTCGGCCAGTTTGCGGATCTCATCAGCTACTACGGCAAAACCTTTACCGGCTTCCCCCGCATGGGCCGCTTCAATGGCGGCGTTCATGGAAAGCAGGTTCGTCTGGCTGGCGATATTTTCCATTACCGCGTTGATCTCCAAAAGCCCCTCGGACTCCTGGGAGATTTCCTGAATATCCGCCGCCACATCCTGCAGGCTTGTATGGCCTACTTCGGAAGACTCCGCAAGGTTCCTGACATTATGAGTATTTTTGATCAGGGTATCGGTAACGGACTGGATATTGGCAAGCATCTCCTCAATGGCCGACGAGGACTGGGCAACACTCTCCGCCTGTTGGTCTATCTGGGTGTTGAGATCGCTGATATTAAGGCTGATTTTTTCCATGGCCTTACCCGCTTCCTCAACCTCGCCGCTTTGATTGCCAACCTGGGACTTCATGCTCTGAATATTGGTGGTGATTTCGTTAATCGCCGTAGCGGTGGTACTCATATTGGTGGAAAGCTCCGTCCCTGTCCGGGAGAGGGACTGGGCCTTTTCCCGGATCATCAGGATAAGGCTCCGGATTTTATCCAAGGTACTGTTAAAGGAAGAGGTCATATCCCCAATTTCGTCTTTACTGTGGAATTCCAGCCGTTTGGTCAAATCCCCTTCCCCGATGTCGTTTAAAACCAGTACCATCTTATTCAGGGGATTACTGATAGACCGGGCCAGAAAAAAGGCCCCCGCCGAAACAAGGAGGAGCATCAGAACGGCAATAATGACGACCATAAGAAGCATCCGGTAAACAGGCTCGGTGATGACATCATTCGGAATACCTAATATAAGCGCCCAGGGAGTAGTGGTGTTTCCTACAGCAATCGGTACATTGATAAAAAACATGTTTTCCCCCAACTGAGGTACATAATTGGTAAAGGAAAACTGTTTTCCCTGCCCTATGGCATTCCGCAGATCGTTCAAGTAGGGACCGGCGATGTCCAGCTCCGTTTCCATCATAGGCTTTCCAATCCGGCCGGCGTCAAAATGGGCGCCCACGAGTCCCCCGTTAGTGTATAGCATCGCAACGGTCCCTTCGTAGGGTTTTATCCGTTCCACGGAGCGCTGGATAACATCCATCTCAAGATCGATATTTATAGTTCCCACAAAGCGATTTTTGTTTCTGATTGGCATGACGACGGTGGTCATTAGAATATCCCGGCCGTTGACTTTATACTTATAGGGTTCAACCAGGGTCTCGTTACCGGTCCGTTTCGGTTCCAGGTAATAGTCCCTCTCTGCGGGGATATCATAATCCACCAGGGGCTCCAGGATAAGGCCGACATTGGTCCGGAGCCAGTAGGAGAGAAACCTTCCCGTCTGGTCCGTTCCCGGCGTATTAACAAATTCCGCGTCCAACCCGTCCAGGGCATTGGGCTCCCAAATGCTTGACGCGGCGACAGTTTCGGCGTTCTCTTCAACCAGGGCCCGGAGCATCAGGTTAAAGAGGGGCCGCCGGTCCGCCCGGTTTATTTCTTCATACTTTGACATAATCTGACCGGTGGTACGGGCCGCGTCCAGATAAAGTTCCAGCCAAACTTTGATTGTTAGCGCGTTTTCACGGGCCAGATTGGTAATTTCATTGTAAATGAGGCCGCTTATCTGTTTTTTGGCAAGACTTAAAACAGTCCCTGCCAAAATACCGATTCCAACAAGATCCAGAATCATGATCATAATAATAAGCTTTCTACCTATTTTCACGGGAACTCTCTTGTGAATATAAAAATTTCTAAAAGCCAAGGCGAGCTTCCGGATGCCGGTATCACCCCTAAAGATTTCAGATTCTAGAAGTTAATAATATTTATTTTTTTTGTCAATAGAAATG
>JAIRLQ010000560.1 GCA_031259345.1 Treponema sp. | reverse complement strand
AATAGAAGCGCATTTATCCCGCAAATCTAAACCAGGACGCCCGGGCTTCTAAGGGAGTACACTGCTCTCCCTTTTTGCTTCAATTCCCAATTCCGGAAATACAGGCTTTGACTCCAGCGCCGCCTGATTTTCCGCCTTTATGGCGTCAAACACTTCCTGGCGGAATACTTTTACGTTTTTTGGCGCGCTTACTCCCAGCCGTACCTGGTCGCCCCTTATTTCTATTAAAGAGACCGAAATATCATCGCCAATCATTATCTTTTCGTTTAATTTTCTGGATAGTATAAGCATGCTATTTTTCCTTTCTGGCACCCTTAAGTTCCGCCTGAATATCATGCTTGGTGGTCCACCTGGCGTCTGTCAGCACCGCCTGTATGCCCTGATGGTTCTCTTTGTTGATGATGAGGGGGCCCTGAAGATTGGCCGTAATTATTCCCCCGGAAGAAGGAATGGTAACGATTGAAAACACAAGGGCGTTTTTGCTGTCGTTAAGGCCTATCATTTTAAGTTCTTCGTTGTCAAAATCGGATTCATAATCCGGACGAAAAACATAGGGGTTTAATAGAATAAAAGCTACCTTTTCCGTGTCCAGGGATTGAAGCCAGTAAAAAGGCTGCTGCTCAGCGTCATGAAGAACATAGTCCTTTAACGATTCAAAGCCCAATAGGCCCGCGGGAAAAGTTATTTTTTGACGTTCGTCCAGCTCCAGTATGCCGCACTCTTTTGTCGCAACTTTCATGTTAACCATTCTCTCCTTTTTAACGCAGGAAGTCCAGCAGGGTGGGTGGTATAATTTTTGCCGCTGTTTGAAGCGCCGCTTTGTGGGCAAAATCCATGTGGGCCAAATCCGTTACGGCCTGGGCCATATCCAGAGCAGATTCACGGGCCAGATACGAGGCGGTATTGGGGATCTCTTTATTAAGCCGGCTCCATGCCATTTCCGCCCTTTCCTGCCTTGAACCTATGTCCGCAAGGCGTGTTTCCAGATTAGACAAGCCCAGATCTATGCCGGCTATGCCCTGGCTTCCTATAAAATCCTGATCTCCCCTAAAAAGGGCATCCCGCAAACGCAGGGTCATGTCAAATACTGAACCCCCGTATACCTTGGCAGTCGTGTGCCAGTTTGGCGCGGAAGGATCACTATTCATCCGTATAATCCCAAGATTTTCTAAAGTACGGGAACCTTGTTTGTCTTCCATGCGTATAAGATGGGGATTTGTTCCTTCAAGGGCAAGGCCCCGGCTGTCAGGATCTACAAAAGCCTTTACCGGCGCAGGCGAATCGTTTATTTTTGCCACAATGGCCGCAAGGGTGTCTCCTTCGGCTACGGATATTTCATAGCCGTCTATATAAAAAGCGCCTGCCGTTTCCGCCCGCCAATTGCTTGCGTCAACGGAAGAAAAAATCTGCATTTTTTCCGCCCAAAAAGCTTCCCCTCCCCCAATGTCCAAATCCGCATAGGTACCATCGGTAATTTCCGCGCTTCTGTGGGGGCCCGAACCGCGGTATTCAACATTGACTACCATTTGTTCGCCGCCGCCCTGAATGGAGCCTTCTACTATTCTAAATGGCTCGGTAAAAGCTTTATCGCCCGCAAAAATTCTCTGTCCGTCGGGCCCCTGGGAATTGGAAACGCTAACCATCTCTTTTAAAAGCTCATTTACTTCTACGGCCATATTACGCAGATCGTCTTTGGTATAAGTGCCGTTGGCTCCCTGAACGGAAAGTTCCCGTATGCGCTGCATCACGTCAATTGCCTGGTGCAGATAAATATCAATCTGCCGCAAATGATCCTGGGCATATTTTGTATTCTCTTCAAAACGCTCAAGCCGGGCCAGATAGGATTCGTAACGTACCGCATGGGACGCAGCCAAAGGATCATCACGCAGTTCGTGGATCCGTTTCTGTGAGGCAATTTTTGACTGAATATTGGCAAGCCCTTCTTCCTGCCTGCGCAGACGGTATTGAATATCGTCATTTGGCATATTGGTAGATATTCTGTGCATTGTTTATTTCTCCTGTTTAAACGCCCATGCGGTTTATCAGCGTATCAAGCATTGAATTAACCGTGGTAATAAAACGCGCCGCCGCCGCGTAGCCATGCTGGTATTTAAGCATATTCGATAATTCTTCATCCATATTTACGCCGGAAACAGACTGGCGCATTTCTTTAAGCTGTTTCATGATGAGGTTTTGCGTTTCAAGAGCCCTGCCGGACTGTTCCCCCAAAAGGCCTATGCGCCCTACGGAATCGGCAAAATAGTCGTCGAAAGTGCGGAACTGGCCTACCATTACTTCGGTATTTCGTATGGAGGCAATTGCCTGGGCCGCTTCGCCGTTGCCGGGATTTGCGGGCCTGCCGTTTTCTCCAAAGCCCGCGGCTACAGAAGAGGGGTCCCGAACCAGGGCGGGATTAATTTCTATCCAGCCGGAAGGATGGGCAATGGGGGCTGTTTCCCAGAGCGGGGCGTCGCTTCTTAAAGCGGCAACCGCGTCCGCGCGGTCCCAGTCATAAGCGCCCTCGGCGCCTGAAGCCCTGAGAAGACCGGCATACCCGGTAAGAAAATGTCCCGAATCTTCAATATGGCGCAAGACAAAATCGGGGTTTTCCCAATTTTCGGAAGGAACGCCTTTCATGGTTAGAATGCCTTCACGGTTAAGCCTTGCGCTTACCTCGGACCCTGAATTGTTAATTCTGGTAATAATATCCGCTACCGTGTCTGTAGGATAGTACGGCACCTGGCGCTGCCCGGAAGCGGCGGAAAGGGTGATAGTTCCTTCAAGCCCAACCTGCGCGCGTTCCTCAAGGACATTGGTCCCCGAAACCTGAAAGATGTAAGAAGAGTCGTAGACGCCATCGCCGTCTTTGTCGTAATTTCCGTTTACGTTGGTAACAAAGGGGTGCTCGGTAAAAAAGCTCTGCCCTGTAACGCCGTTAATTCCGTAGGCGTTCCGGTGAATTTCGTTTACCAGCCCCGCAAAATTCATGGTCATATTATCCAGAATTTGAATCTCGGATTTAATGGTATGATCCCGCAGATCCACAAGAGCGCCAAGGCTCCCGTCGTGATCGCCGGATTTAAATTCCAGCTTTTCCCTTGTCTCATGCCAGACTATATCGGAAAAGCCTGTTTCTGTGTTCAAGGTCAGATCGAGCTTACGCCCAACCCCGCCCTGAACCACGATGACACCGGCGCTATGAACCATAAACTCATCGGGATCACGGGTATCTACCGAAACATTTATCAGCGAAGAAAGCTTGTCTACCAGAAGATCCCTTCTGTCCATCAGATCGTTGGGATTGTCCCCCTGGGCTTTTATTTTTTGGATAGTAGTGTTAAGTTCCGCAATCTGCCGGGTAATGCCGTTTACTTTGTCAACAGTAAGGCGTATATCTTCTTCTGTCTGATCCTGAAGCCGCTTAAGGGAATGATAGCGCTCGTGAATGCCGTCTAAAAGGGTTTTACCCCTTTCAAGCACAGACATGCGGGGGGCATTGCCGGTGGGGTAAATTGAAAGTTCCTGCCACGCGTTCCAGAATTCATCCATTTTGCTGCGTATTGAATTTTGCCCGGGTTCAAGATAAATCTGTTCCAGTTCCCGTATGTAAGGGTCCCGGGCATTCCAGTAACCTTCACCCCCGGCCTGGGCAACAATGCGCTTGTCCAAAAGCTGGTCCCGAAGCCGGGTAATGCGTTCTACAACCACACCCTGGCCTATCTGGCCGGGGGTCTCTTCACGGTTAAGAGCGGGGAGATAAATGGGCTCGAAGGGGGCAAATTCAACCCTTTGCCGGGAATAGCCTTCGGTATTCATATTGGAAAGATTATGGCCGGTTATATCCAGCGCCTGTTGATGAGCATTAACGGCCCTTTTTCCTATCTCTATTGGCATAAAAGTTGAGGTCATTGGTACTCCTTAGATATGGCTGTTTATCACCATGGATTTTAAATCCCTGCCCGACTGCGCTCCCTTGCGGGTATAGAGTTTGCCCCCCCTGGCGGGAAAAACCGCGTCCAGGTATTCCGCGGCGGTATTTTTTGCTTCAAGGAGATAATTAAGAAACGAATCGTTCAGGGTTTTGATTTTAAGGGTTTCCATTTTTATTGCCCGGTAGAGGGAAGAAAGCTCCCTGCGCTGGTCCGCGGGCAGACGGGCGCTTAATGTATAAAAAGGCGGCGTGCGCGCCGAAGGTCCGGCGGCCGAAAGTCCGGCGCTTGTGGCCGGGACCCGGCGCCGTAAATCCGCAAAAAGCGCCGCCCGTTCAGCGTCAAGTTCGGCGAATTCCATGCCCAACTGGTTAATTTCCGCGGTTTTCCAGTCAAAGTCCGCCCATTCGCGGTTCAAAACAGCCTGGCGTACCGACGCCTGGACAGCTTCGATTTTTTGCAGTTTTGCAAGTTCCGCCTCAAGTACTTCCACGCAACGGCGGTAATCCCAGTTTTTTTCCATACATATACCCCCTTTCTTTATCGGAATTTTAGGGGGAAGGATTAAGGGGGTTTAACTTCCGGCCATTGGGAAAAATCGCCATGGGCCTTCATATAGGCATAAAAATCATTCTTTGCATTTGCATACGCAAATGCTGTTTTTAAGGTAGTCTGTCAATAATGTGTCTACATTATTGACAGACTCTAGTTACATGTTGCCGGTTTTCCTGCCCAGGTATTGCAACTTACATTCCTGCTGCGCTTCGGCAAGAGTGGGGAAGACCCCCGCGAGAGTGGTATCGTCCCAGCAGCAATACAGTTCCCCCAGTTTCCGGATCGTCATTCCCGTAACCTTACCGCCGTCATGCAAACGGTAAACCCCTTCCTGAATCTGTACCCACCGGATAAAAAGGGTAAAATCTTTGATGGAACGCCTTTGGTTTAGGATGTCCAGGACAGGGGGTATGATATGGCTCATGGAGGCGTATATGTCTCCTATGGTTTTCCCTGTCCCCCATACCTCCTTATCGTACATGATTTTCCAGGTATCACCGGATTTTTCTACAGTAAAGCCTGTTTCCGTTACAAAGCCCCGGATGTTTACCAAAACAACGGCAAGGCGGTTTTTTCCGGCAAATTTAAAGTCAACAGCGATTTGCTCCCCTATTCCGGCATAGCGCTTTCTGAGCAGGTTCCGTTCTCCTTCCAGCGCAAGTTCCAACGCAGCGTAGAC
>JAIRLQ010000535.1 GCA_031259345.1 Treponema sp. | reverse complement strand
GGGGTTCCTCTTGATAAAAGCATTATCATTACCTTTTCCGAAGAAACCTGGATGGGAACCCGTTACCTTCCCCGGGTGTTTCATACTTCAAGGCCTGCGTTCAGCCTGGGAGTAAACGCCGCCAACCTGCTTTTACGCAATATAGCCGGGGAAGCGGAAAAGAGTGAGACCGTCCTGTTGGACGACAATGTGCTTAAAACCGGCATTGAGCTTCCCCGGTACAGCCCCGCAAGGAAAAAATTACCGGACAGAAAATTACCGGCTAGAAAAAGTCCTGAACTCCGCCTTTTGATGCTGGAAAGCAGCTTTTCGTCCGATGCAATTAAAATCCTGGCCCCCAAATTCAGGAATGATTACGGCGTGTCCCTTGTTATAGACACGGAAGTTCAGGACAGGCTTTTTAACCGGATCTTAGAGGATGCCCAGTTAAGCAATCCTTTTTATGATATTTATATGTTTGATATTCCCTGGCTTAATTTTCTGGTGCAGAACGGCTTTCTGGAAGATATTTCGAATTTTATTACCCGTGATAAAGTTTATTACAATTCTATTATCAAAGAGATTTTGAGAAATTCAATGTACCAGGGAAGGTACTACAGCATCCCCTTTTTGGGCGGCGCCCAGCTCATGTTTTACCGCATTGATGTTTTTGAAGATCCTATACTATCAAAGGATTATTTTAATACCTGCGGAACCAAACTGCGGCCGCCCCGTACCTGGCCGGAATTTAATACCGTGGCAAAGTTTTTTACCAGAAAGTACAACCGGTCGTCTCCGGTGGAATTCGGCGCAAGCTGCCACGGCGCCATAGCCGAGGAAATCTGTCCGGATATTTACAGCCGTATATGGGGTTTTGGCGGCCAGGTATTTAACAGAAAAAACCTGCCGGAACTTTATTCAGAAAATAATATCAGGGCTTTTGAAAATCTTATAGAACTCCAGAACTACACCCCCTCTCCCGTTCTTTCAGGCAGTATTCTTGAAGCGGTGCGGGATTTTTATACAGGTAAAAGCGCCATGCTTGTTACCTTTACCGAGTATGCCGCAAAAATAATGGACGCCATCAACCGGAACATCTTTGGCAAGCTGGGCTTTACTTTTATTCCCGCAAGGACGCCGATTTCGGTGGGCTGGAATTTGGGGATCAATATTTTTTCAAGGAAAAAAGAAACGGCTTTGGAATTTTTTAATTGGCTCTACCGCAAAGATCTAAGCTATTACCTTACCATTTTGGGAGGTCAGGGCACTTCGGTTTATCCCTACGAAAACAACGAACTTTTAAAATTATACCCGTGGATGCAGATCACTATCGAAAATTTTAAATTTGTCAGAAACCGCCTCACCAGCCACAAAAAAAACTCCATCGTTATTCCCTGGAACAAGATAGAAAATATTATCTACCTCAACACCAAACGCATGTTTGCGGGCGAATCCCCGGAAACCTGCCTTAGGGCCATGGATAGCGAAATCACCGGCCTCATGTCGGTCTACGGCCATTTCCGGGGAAATAATTAGAGTCTGTCGAACAAGCACCGGGCGGTCAGGAAAAATTTCAAAAAAATATCCTATTTTAATTAACAAACTTATAGATAACATATCTTGAGCCATTATTTTTCCATTGCTCCTTTTGAACCTGTTTGTTATACTAATCGAAATCATTTCAATTGCGCAACATAAGGAAAACAATCATGGTACAAAACGGCAGCAAGGCTCCGGCATTTTCCCTGAAAGACGACCAGGGAAACACTGTAAACCTTTCAGACTTTAAAGGTAAAAAAGTGGTCCTCTACTTTTATCCCCGGGACAATACACCGGGGTGTACCAAAGAGGCCTGCAGTTTCCG
This sequence comes from Treponema sp., assembly GCA_031259345.1. Taxonomy (GTDB): domain Bacteria; phylum Spirochaetota; class Spirochaetia; order Treponematales; family Breznakiellaceae; genus JAIRLQ01. Next base: position 2,097 of record JAIRLQ010000535.1, on the reverse strand, counting down.
CGATGTGTATGATGAGATTCTGGCAAAAGGAGCGGTGATTATCGGGGTGAGTACCGATTCCGCCGGGTCCCACCGGAAATTCCGGGAGCGGTACGACCTGCCCTTCTATCTTCTTGCCGATGAAGATCATAAAACCGCCTGGGACTACGGTGTCTGGGCGGAAAAGAAGCTGTATGGGAAAACCTACTTCGGCATTGTCCGCAGCACCTTCATCATCGATGAAACAGGGCTTGTGGTAAAAACCTTTCCCAAAGTAAAGCCGGAAAACCACGGTAAGGAAATTCTGGAACTGTTATAGTCCGCCAACGCGCCGGGGTTTTATACTTAGTAGAGTTGTTTAAAAACCTCAGTTTTTAAACAACTTCCCGGACAGCCCCCGCATTTGCTCCGGTTTCAGGACAGGCAGTCCGCATCAGCGGCGTTCCACAAAGGTACGCTGCTGTACCCTCAGGGGGTTTCCCCCGCATTTAAGAACCGTGGTATGCCGGTTTCTGTCCCGGTCAACGGAAATAAAAGCAGGGCAGTAGACACATTCCCGCATGCCTACCGGGATCACCCTTCCCCCGCTGAAAGGGCAGTTCAGGCCGTTCTGGTACTCAAGTATCCAAATGCCATCTTCCACTGAAAAACGTACAACACCCATAGATTAAATATAACAGAAATCTGTCAGTTTTACACGAAATGTGTCTTGCGCCACGTTAAATTCCAACTATGGCGTTCTGTTCCGCGACAAGGTATTGACATTATGAGTAACTTTGGAGCAATATTGAAAGCACAAAATTATGGGTTTTGGGGCATCGGACCTTAAGCCCGAGGAGACAGTGAAGTGCCCTGCGGAAGAAAACGCAAGCTGCGAAAAATTGCGACTCATAAGCGCAAGAAGAAGCTGCGGAAGAACAGACACAAGAACAAATAGCGCGGACGGAAATGCGGGGTTTTTGCCCCCTTTCCGTGGACGCCCCCCGAAAGCTCATGAATTTAAGCTAGTAGTTTGTTGCGCTTTGCGCATAAAACCGAATAAAAATTCACTTTCGTGAATTTTTATTCCTTGCAAACTCCATCGAACCGAAGGTTCGCAGGAGCCCTGTTAATAGTGCAACAGGGTGCCAGGAAACGCAGATTGGCGTCAAGTTAATCAGTGTTTCCCTAAAACACTCTGTATCTTGAGCCTTTCCCAAAACCAACCAGGTTTTGGGAAAAGTTCTCTTTTCTCTTTTGGGCTATATTTTTAGTATGCTGCATGGTGAATTTCTATTGACTGGAATTAACTCCCCTCAGGATCTTAAGAAGCTGGATTTTGGGGCTTTAAACCGTCTGGCGGCGGAAATTCGCAGTCAAATTATCCACACCGTAAGCCGCAACGGGGGACATTTGGCGTCTAACCTGGGGGTGGTGGAGCTGACTATCGCCCTGCACCGGGTTTTTAATTCCCCTGATGATAAAATAGTCTGGGATGTAGGGCATCAGTGTTATACCCACAAACTCCTGACCGGCCGCCTTGAAGATTTTGACGGCCTTCGCCGGAAGGGCGGTCTTTCGGGCTTTCCCAAACGCAGCGAAAGCCCCCATGATACTTTTAATACAGGCCATGCTTCCACTTCCATTTCGGCGGCTTTGGGCCTTTTGGCGGCGGACCGTATTGCCGGCGGCAAAAACTGTGTAGCGGCGGTGATTGGCGACGGCGCGCTCACCGGCGGCCTGGCTTACGAAGCCCTTTCCCACGCCGGGCATTTGCAGCTCCCCCTGGTGGTTATCCTTAACGACAACAAAATGTCCATAGGCCCCAATGTAGGGGGCCTTTCCAAATATCTTTCCCGGCTTTCCATGAAGGCCAAATACCAGCTTTTCCGCCGGACTTTTGACGCCACAGTAAAAAAGATTCCGTATATAGGCGAACTTTTTTTCGCCGCCATTGTCAGGCTTAAACGCGCGGTAAAGGCGGTCTTTTATACCGATAACTTTTTTGTAGATTTGGGCTTTGAGTACGCCGGGCCTATCGAAGGCCACAATTTGGAGCAGCTTATCGAGGTGATGCAGGATGCCCGGGATCTCGGAAAACCTGTGGTGATCCATGTGATTACCCGTAAGGGCAAGGGC
>JAIRLQ010000528.1 GCA_031259345.1 Treponema sp. | reverse complement strand
AAAAGAACCGGGACCAGGAGGATCACATAGAGGTAGACCGCAAAAACCGTGAGGGCGCTGGTAACGCCCACCCAGCGCAGGGCGCCGATACCGGCAAAGAGGAAAGAGAGAAGTCCGCCCATGGTGGTAACGGCGGTAAAAAGTATAGGCCAGCCCGTTTCCCCCACCGCTGCAACAAGGGCCTCCTTTTGCTCCAGGCGGCGGAAGTGGAACTTAAAAGAGTTCACGAGGTGTATGGCGTATCCGATGGAGAGGGCCATGGAAAGCAGAATGGGCAGGGTCATGAGGTTTGAATCCGTAGAAATTCCCAAATGGGCCATGTATCCAAAGACCGATCCCACGCCTCCGATAATGGTTATCACCGGAACGGCAATACCTCTGAATGACCGGGTAAAGATGATGAGGCAGAGGAGGGCAACAGCAAAACCCCCGATGATCCGATTAACGGTCTCCGCCATGACCGTCTGGTTTTCTTCCCATTCGGTATAGGCCATGCCCGCGGGCTTCAAAGTATATTTGACGCCGCCCTTGGGACTTTGCCATTTGGGGTCCGTGATAATTTCCTGGGCGGCCTTCCCCACAGAGTACATCTCCCTGGATTCATTTTCGCCCTCGTAGCTGTAAAGGCTTAAAGCCAGCCAGGTTTCCTTGCAGTCATCGGAGACCAGCATGTTCACCAGCGACGATCGGGACATGATGTAGGCGCGCTTTTCCTCCATTTCGGGCCCCGCCTGGGGGATACCATCCTCAAAAGGGCTGCGTACCTCAATGCCTTCGTCCTGTCCCATGGCAATGGACATGTCCGTCAAAGAACGCAGTTCCCTGGCGTAGGGAACCTTTTCCAAAAGCTCCGCCCCAAGATCCCGGATCATGGTGAGCACTTGGGGATCAAACACATCATCCGCCTGGACTAACACAAGAACCTGATCTTCATTGCCAAACAGGGCCTCAAAACGTTTGGTATTGATCTCTATGGTATCGTATTCGTTAAACCACTCGTCCATATTGTCACTGGCAGTCATCCTGGGCAGCCCCGCAAGGCCGATAAAGGTGAAGACCGCCAGACCCGCAATAAAGAGCCATCGGTACCGAATTTGAAAAGCGGCGAATTGGGCAAAACGCCGGTTAATTCGTCCCTGTGGGCCGTTGTCGATTTTCATAAAACTCCTTCCCCGCTATTCCCCAATTCATTGCGCTTGAGTATTGTTCCCACATGCGGCTGTAACGGCCTCCGGCGTTAACAAGGGTATCGTGCCTGCCTTCTTCAATAACTTTACCTTTATCGATAACTACAATTTTGTCCGCGTTCCTTACGGTAGAAAGCCGGTGGGCAATAATGATGACCGTTTTGTTTTTCATTAACTGTTCAAAGGCCGCCTGAATTTTCTGTTCGTTCTCCGGGTCCGCAAAAGCCGTAGCCTCGTCCAGCACCAGGATGGGCGCGTTTTTAAGGATGGCCCGGGCAATAACAATACGCTGCCGCTCGCCGCCCGAGAGGTGAATGTTTTTTGTACCGATTACCGTATCGTAGCCCTGGGGCAGTTTTTCGATAAACTCGTGGCATTGTGCGGCTTTTGCCGCGGCGACAATCTGTTCCCTGCCTGCGTTTTTGTCCCCAATCAGAAGATTGTCGGCGATGCTCTGCTTAAACAAAAATACGTCCTGAAAGACAAAGCCCACAATGGACATTAAATAATCGCTTGACATGTCGCGGATATCCACACCGCCGATTTTTATGGCTCCCCCGGCAACATCGTAGAAACGGGGAATCAGATGGGCCAGAGTGCTCTTGCCGCTGCCCGACGGCCCCACCAGGGCCGTAACCTGTCCCTGCAGGGCAGTAAAACTGACGTTTGAAATAGCCACCGCCTCGTTTTCATCATTATAGCTAAAGGTGATGTCCTCAAAAGATACCGAATAGCCGGCGCTTGTTTTCGGCGCTGCGGCCTCTATCAATGGCGGCGTATCCAGTACCTTGTCCATACGCTCAATGCCGTCGGCGATTTGTCTGCCTGTCTGGGATACGTACATCAGCTTTGTAAATGGCATAGGCAGGGATACGGAAAACAAAAGGTAGAATAGCGACGCCAGGGCAAAAGCCCCGTAGTCCACGGTTGTTCCCGAAAGCAGAATAATGACAGGGACCAAAAATAGGTAGACATGGTTAATAATAACCATAAACAGTTCCATGTAGAGTTCAAAAGACATGGTGTAATCTTTGACAAACTTTCCATAGGTCTTGATGGTGTCGTGGAATTTGCGGAAAGAGAAAATAGTCTGGTTAAAAGCCTTAACCACCGAAATTCCCCGCACATACTCTACAGCCGCGTTGTTCATGTCCTCCAAAGAGTCCTGATAACTCTTCATAAACTTCTGGGCCGCCGATTGCCCAAAGGCAAAAACCTGAATAAGGTAACTGATTATAATCGGTACAAGGCTTGCCAGGCCCAGCCGCCAGTCAAAGAGGAACAGGATAACCAGGGTGATTACCGGCATGGCGAAGGAACCCGCCAGGTCGGGAAGCTGGTGGGCGATAAAACCTTCCAGCTTTTCAATGTTTTCGTCTACAACTTTACGCAGTTTTCCTGTGGAATTCCTGGTGTGAAAACCCAAAGGCAGGGACGCGATATGGCGGGTAAAATCCAGCTTAAGACCGTACAGGGTGGTAAAGGCCGCCACATGGGAACACATGAGGGCCAGAAAGTTAAGAACGATGGCCCCTATTGCGCCGCCTGCGGCAATCCAGCCGAGTTTTACCAGATACGCCGTGTCAAGGGCGGCAAAACCAGCAAAATGGGCTACCAGTTCCCGGATGATGTAATACACGGCGATAAAGGGCGAGAAGGACACGATAACGCCTGCCACCGACAGGATACAGGAACAAATAACGAGGACTTTCTTCCGGGACGCCAGTTCCCACAGGCGAGCCATGCCTGTTTTGCGCGGCTTTGATTTATCCATCTGTTTTCCTCATATTAAACTAGCGCCGATTAATTCCCGATTGAATTCGGGTCTGTCCATAACGTGTCTACATTTCTGCGCGGTTCCTTAGAGATTACTAATTTAGTTATAACAGACTAACACAGTATTGTCAAGAGGGCCTAACTTTGGCCCCGGAAAAAAGAAATTTTATGCCGCTTTTAAAAAGCCAGGGACAGAAACTTTTTTACAAAACCAAAAAAATCTATTGACATTTATTTGTTAGCATAGTATAACTCAAATGTTATATGTTTATAACACAAAAAAATTAAGGAGGTTTTACTTTTATGAAAAAGATCTTTATTACCTACTGGAGCGGTACAGGCAACACCGAGACAATGGCAAAACAGCTTGCAAAAGGGGCAGGCGACGGAGGGGCAGAGGTTCTTATAAAGCCGGTGGCGGAAGCCTCTCCCGCAATGCTTAAAGAAGCGGCTGCTATTGCCATTGGTTGTCCCGCTATGGGGGCGGAAATCCTGGAAGAATCGGAGATGGAGCCTTTCATCAGCAGTTTAAGCCAGGCTGAAGTGGGTGGAAAGCCCATGGGGCTTTTCGGTTCCTATGACTGGGGAGACGGGCAATGGATGCGGGACTGGGTTGAACGCATGAAGGGCCTGGGAGCCCTTGTTGACGGAGAAGGGCTTATCACCCAGCTTGAGCCGTCTGAAGAAGCGTTGAATAAATGTTATGAACTGGGTAAACGCCTTGCGCTTTAAAACCCCGGCGGCTGAAATTGAGCGGGTTATTATTAACCAGTGCGGCCCTATTTTGATGGGAGACAAACCCTCAGCGGTATTTCCGCTTCAATCGGAAATTTGTTTTGCCGGTTTAACCCGATTGCTGCCGCCTAATATCCAACTGCTGACGCTGCGAAAAAACGCAAACAGCTTATTGGTGATGGCATTTGATAAAAATTTGCTTGAAAAGACATTGTCCAATAAAAAAATATTGACCTTGCTTGCCGGCATGGGATACCCTGCCGGTGTTTCTGTTTATGTTCTGTTGGATTATCTTAAAAACCGCTTCCATTGCGAGGATTTCCCCCATGAAGTAGGCTTTTTTCTGGGCTTTCCGGTAGAGGATGTGCTGGGTTTTGTAAAACACAGGGGACAGAATTATAAACTATGCGGTTACTGGAAAGTATACGGAAATGTCAGCAGGGCAAAAGAATGTTTCAGAAAATACGATTTTTGCCGGGAACGCATGAAAATATATTTTCATCAACTTAAGGGGGCTGTCCGAACAAGTTTTTCAAACTTTTAGAAAAACTTGTTCGGGCTTTAAGTCCTAACACTTTGTTGCGCTTCGTACATAAAACCGAAGGTTCACAGCAGCCCCGTTAATAGCGCAACAGGCTGCCAGGACAGCTTCTTTAATGCGGCATTGATGTTTCAAGGATATTTCTCAAAGCGTTTCCGCTTCCGCAATGCGACTGCACAAGGGCAATTCCGCGGTTTGCGGCTTCTTTCCGCGCGATTTTTGCCATATCGTGAGAAACCGGATTTGTAAAAAGAACGATTAAATCCGGGCTCCCTATAAGGCCGTCCAAATTACATTTTTTTTCGGTAAAAATTTTCGCTTTGCAGCCAAATTCTTTACAAATATCTTTATACTGACAATGCATTCTGGCGTGCCCGCCGACTATAACTACACTCATTTACTGTAACTTCCTCGCCTTTTCCAAAGCAGTTTCTACTGCTTCCAAAAACTGGTTATACGCAATGGTAGCTCCGCTTATCGCGTCCAGCGCTTTCAGATCCTGGCTTTTAACATATTCCCGCGCATAGCTTTCCATGGCCCGTACCGCAAGCTGGGCCTTGTCATAAAAATCCTGATTGGAAATTTCCCCGTTTACCTTGCCGTATTCCGAATCTTTCCGGGTTCCGTCCCTTTGCCAGGTGACGAAGCTGCAGTCCGTAATTTTTCCCGAGGCGATGGTAACCCGGACTTCTCCGTAAGCGCCGGTATCATCGGCTTCACTCCTGCCGGTGTAAACGCCGTCATAAAGGACAGCTTTGCCGCATCCCGCCAGGAGCAGGATAAGCAACAACAGCAGCCGCGCCGGAAGAAAATAGGGTTGTTCGGAAACCTTAGTTTCCGAATAAATTCCGCTAGACCCGGCAAAATGCGGAGCATTTTGCGAGACCTGTTCGATAACCGGCCGGGCTATCGAACAAGTCCAATATTTCTTTTTCATCCTTCCACCCTTCCGGAAAGCTTTTCCCCACGATTCGCGTTATCTATCACTTTCGCTATCCTGCCGTGTTCCAGTACAACCGTCCGCTGGGCATCTTCGGCAACTTCCGGATCATGGGTTACCACGATGATGGTACTTCCTTCCGCATGCAGCTGCTTAAAAATATCTATCACGATACCCTCGTTGGCCTCGTCCAGATTG
>JAIRLQ010000480.1 GCA_031259345.1 Treponema sp. | reverse complement strand
CCATAAAGAATAATAGCGGCTATTGCCCATGAGCAGAGCAAGCCCCAGTATGCAAATAAAAGGAACATAAGGGCGGGGCTCGTAAGCGGACTCCTCCATAGTTTTTGCGTAGGAGATTGCCCCCGCCCGTGGACGCAGGACTATTTACAGCGTTTATTGCCTTAATGATTACACACATGGCGCGAAGCGCGTAAGGAGTTTTGTCCATCTAGCACCCAGCCGGGGCAGCGCCCGGGCGGGCTGTTTGTATTACGGGGTAAATGTACTTGCCTAGCGGCGGGGGCAGAACAGAATTGGTGAACAGCCATTTTGGCAATTTCTTTTATCGTTAGCTTTGGCATATTCCGCTCCCTCTTATATTGCCATAGTCTGCCATTTTGGTACAGAATGGCAGAAGGTTTAATAGCGTTAATTTTTGCGCCCCCCAAGTTCTTTTTACGAGGGCGCCGGAAGGCGGGATTGTTAGCCGGTTAGTTGAAGCCCGTTTACCTGGAGTTTTTTTGCGGCGGATTTTGCGTAGTATTATACTTTTATTCTTTTTGACAGCCCCCGCGGAGCTTCCCCTTTCCGCCCAGACCGGAGGGGATGGGGATAATCTTGTCATCAAGCTTGCGGTTATGGGCCCCGGGGATGAGCTTTACTTTTGGTGGGGCCATATCGGTATTATTATCGAAGACCACGCCGGGGGAAGAGCCCGTTTTTACGACTGGGGCATTTTCTCTTTTGAAAACGAAAATTTTTTTTATAATTTTGCCATGGGCAGGCTGCTTTATACCTGCGGATCATCCTCCCCGGAAAGGAATATCAATACTTATATCGAAACAAACCGGGATATAACCCTTTATACCCTGGATCTTCCGCCGGATAAAAAAGCGGAGCTCAAAGCGTTTGCCGAATGGAATGTTCAGCCCGAAAACCGCGATTATTACTATCATCATTTTAGAGATAATTGCGCTACCCGTGTGAGGGATATACTGGACATGGCTACAGGCGGCGCTTTTAAGGAAAAGTACGGCAACGCGCCGGGACGTTTTACCTACCGGCAAAATGTCAGGCGGCATACCTGGTTTAACCCTTTTTTCGACTGGTTTTTAAATTTCCTGATGGGCCAGGATATTGATACCCCCACTACGGTTTGGGAAGAAATGTTCCTGCCATCGGAAATAGGCAACAGGGCAAATGAATTTACTTATACCGCCCCGGGCGGCGCGGAGCGAAAGCTTGTAAGCCATGTTGAAGTACTTTATACAGCCGTGGGACGCCCCCGGGTATTGGAGACGCCCCGCCGCCAGTGGCCCGCGGAACTTGCCCTTAGCTGCGTCATCGCTGCCGCCCTGGGATTTCTTCTTTTCTTTAAATACCGGGGAAAAGCGGGCGCGGACATCGCCTGGGCTTTGTCCCAGGGCGCGCTGGGGCTTTTTTTTGGAGGAGCAGGAGCGCTGCTCTTCTTTATGACCTTTTTTACCAATCACGATTATACGTATCACAACATTAATATTATTTTTGCCAACCCCCTGCTTATTGGAGCGCTCCCTTTGGGGATTCTTTATATTACCGGCACATCCGGCCTGGACAAATTCAAATACGAAACCATAATCAAAAGCCTTTGGTCTTATGCTGCGGTTTTTGCGGTCATTTCCATGCTTCTTAAAATTTTACCCTGGTTCTATCAGCAAAATCAGGTTGATGTTGCGCTTGTTCTGCCCTTTGCCCTGATATTAAGCTGGCTGCCTGACGGCCTTGCGTATATCCGAAGGGAATACCTTTGGAGATGGTTAAATTAAAAGTGAGCGATAAACAGTGAATAGCGCCGAATTAAAAAAACCGGATTGGATAAGAGTGCGGCAGCCTTGTAGTAACGCCTTAGGGCATGTTCAACAAACTCTTGCGAAGAACCGTCTTCATACAGTGTGCGACGAAGCCCAATGCCCAAATAAAGGTGAGTGCTGGAGCTGCGGAACCGCCACCTTTATGATCCTTGGGGATATTTGTACCAGAAACTGCCGTTTCTGCGCCGTTAAAACCGCGGCAAAAGCTTTGGCCCCACGGGCAGACGAAGGTGAAGCCCTGGCGCGGGCAGCCGCCGAACTGGGATTAAAATATGTAGTGCTTACCTCGGTAGACAGGGATGACCTTGCCGGCCGGGGAGCTTCCCATTTTGCCCTATGCATTAGGGCAGTCAAAAAAATAAACGGTATTAAAGTTGAAGCCCTTACCCCGGATTACACCGAAGCGGAACTTGCCTTAATCGCGCCGTTGCCCCCGGACGTATTGGCCCATAATGTGGAAACCGTACGATCCCTTCAGCACGTGCGCGACGCCCGGGCCGGCTTTGACAAAAGCCTCGAAACATTAAAAGCGGCAAAGAGGGCAGGGATACCCCTTACCAAGTCGAGCCTTCTTTTAGGGCTTGGCGAGAAGCGGGATGAAGTTTTATCCGCCATGGACGAGCTGCGTTCCGCCGATGTGGATATCCTTGTTATGGGCCAGTACCTGCGCCCCTCTCCCAGGCAGATCCCTGTAGCCGAGTATATACACCCCGACCAATTTGCCCGCTATGCCGAAGAAGGGCGGGTACGGGGTTTTAAGAAGGTGGTTTCCTCGCCCCTTGCCCGCACCAGCTATCATGCCGGGGACCTTGTTGAAACTTAACAGAATGGGCAAACCCCCTGGCTGCAAACTTTTAAGGATAGAGGCCGATCTTGAGGCCGGGGAAGGGGATGCCATCATTCAATCCATACAGATACGGGGCGATTTTTTTGCCAGCCCCGAGGAAGGCCTGGAGGAGATAGAAAAGGAATTGGCCGGAAAAAAAGTAAAAGAGTTGGCGTCCGCCTTTGACGCGCTGGTCAGGCAAAAGGGAATTGAAGTCTACGGCATTTCCGGCGCCGGTATTGCCGCGGTTATTGAACAAGCCCAATGAGGTTTTATGTCTTATCCCTTTAGGCTTTTAAACACCGGCCGGCATGACGCGTTTTATAATATGGGTTTTGACGAAGCCCTTTTGGAAAGGGTTTCTGCCGGGGAGTCCCCGCCGGTTCTGCGGTGTTACGGCTGGAAACCCGCCGCGGTAAGCATAGGCTATTTTCAGAAACTTGAAGAAGAAGTTGATATTGCGGCCTGCGCCCGCTATGGCGTGGATCTGGTCAGGCGTATCTCCGGCGGCGGGGCGGTGTTCCACCACGAAGAAATTACCTATAGCCTCATCATGCCTCTTTCACATCCTTTGGCGGCTTCCTCAATTATGGAATCTTATGGGACTCTTTGCGCGGGCCTTACCGCCGCTCTTGGGCTTTTGGGCATAGAGGCGGTTTTTGCTCCGATAAACGACATTTTAGCCGGTAAAGGCGCGGGGCGCAAAAAAATCTCGGGCAATGCCCAGACACGGCGGCAGGGTTGTGTCCTCCAGCATGGCACGGTACTTTTGGATCTTGACCCGGCATTGATGTTTACCCTTCTTCGCGTCCCACAGGAAAAGCTTAAAGGAAAACTTATTGATGATATCCGCGCCCGGGTTACAGGCCTTTACACGCTTTTGGGAAGGAAGATTCCTTTTGAGGAAGCTGCCGCGGCTATGGCGGGCGGTTTTAAAAAAGCCCTGGCGCTGGAATATGTTTCCAAAGAAATTTCCGCCTGGCCCGAAGAACAAAGGGCTCTGGTTCTGGCAAAAGAAAAATTTGCCGCTCCCAAATGGTTAAACCGGCGCTAGGGATGCAAGCGCATTTACTCCGTAATACAAACAGGACGCCCGGGCGCATCCCCGGCTGGGTGCTAGATGGACGAAACTCCTCACGCGCTGTGCGCCAATTTTTGTTTTACGTTTATTGTCTTAGTGTTACGTTTTCTGCGTATAACATTATCCTGGTCGTCGTTTCGCCATACGCACCGCCGGGGAAGCCGCCCGGCGTCCTGTTTGCGTTAATGGCAAATGCGCTTGCTTTATTGTGGGGTGGGAGCGGCCCCGCCCGTTACCGGTTATTTACTATGTTTACAGCTTTTCTATTTCTTCAGGGCTTAGGCCGGTTATACGGGCAATCTTTTCGGTTGAATCACCTTCG
>JAIRLQ010000474.1 GCA_031259345.1 Treponema sp. | reverse complement strand
CCAATGAGTATGGCTGATAAAAATATCCGTGTCTATTGGGCGCTTTGGAAGTTCGTTTGCCGTAAGCCAATCGCCCAAAGGCTTAATGCCTGTACCAAAATCAAGGATTACAAGTCTTTCACCAGCCCGTATTTCCAGGCACGAGGTGTTTCCCCCATAGTGTACCGTCGCCGGCCCCGGGCAGGGGATAGATCCCCGAACTCCCCAAAAACGGACAGATAACATACATTCCCCGCTATAGCTTTAAAAATATTTCAGCCTTTTCGATTTCGCCGCTTACCGCCTCTGCAATTTCTGCAAAACCATCCGGGGCAACACCCAGGCTGTCCCATAAGTATTTTTCTATTATATCAGGATAACGATTGCCCGCAAAGCCTATGCCGGAAAGATTGGCAAAAATGTCGGCACCAATAACGCTGTAAACTATATCTTTATGCTCCCCCGCGTATTCTTTGGGAGAATGATGAAATATAATAGCGTCGCCTACCGGGCCTTCAAGTTTCCAGGCTTTTACAATTTTTGCGCCTGCCTTGCAGTGATCTATACCCAAAGTTTCCGCTTCCCCCAGATGCAAAGGGATTCGTTTGCGATCAGATACCGCAAGGGCAAGCATATAGTCCGCAGACAGAACCGCGTTCAGGGGAATTTTCCCTATATCATGAAGAAGCCCGGCGGCAAAATATTCTTCCAGCAGTTTAGAATCGGCCCCGCGTTTTTTGGCCAGAAACTTTGCCATAATGCCAACGCACAGGGAATGACGCCAAAAGCCTTCCATGTCCAGGCCTTTGGGATCTTTTTTTTCCGCAAGATTCCCGATTACGGCAGTAGAAAGGGCAAGATTTTTTACCGTATTAATCCCCAGCATGATGATTGCCCTGACCAGTGTGGTAACCTGATTGGCCATTCCGTAATAGGCCGAATTGATAAGCTTAAGCACCCTTCCTACCAGCACCGGATCGAGAGAAATTACATGGTTAAGATCCGCCGGACTGGTATGGGGATTATTGCAGACTTCCAGCACCTTTGTTACGGAAGTTGGCAGGCTTGGCATATTCCTGATATATTCTTCGATTTTTCTGTCTAAGTCGGCGATCATACACTTAATTCCGAAAGTACCATTTCCGCTTTTGGAAGGCTTTTGTGCCCTTCCAGCACATCTATAATAGACTCAAGTTTGAACCTGTAATCGCTTTTAAGAAAAATCTCCCGTTCCTCTTCCGGTAAAGAGCGTGCCAGCGCTTTCAGATACCGCAAAAGGTCAAGTATATCAGTAACATCAATTTCCCTGTCCGGCGGCTCTTCGCCTTCCGGCCCCTGAGGCTCCGCCTGCGGAGGCGCGGTTTCTTCTTTAAACATAACCCCGCTTTGGCTTTCAATTTCCGGCTCAGGCTCAATGGCAGTTTCAGGTTCGCCCGCATTCGCGGCTTCAGGTTCAGATTCAATCGCGGCCTCAGGCTCGAGCATTAGATCTTCGGATTCAAACTCCAAAACAGTTTCGGCCGGCGGCTCTTCATGTATATCTTCAACGCTTTCTCCGCTCAAACTTGATTCTTTTTCGTCAACTTCCCTGCCGGGCTCTATGCCCAGGTCTTTCTCTGTCTCCGGCTCGATTTCGGTTTCGGTTTCAGTTAACTGCGGAGCTGCCTCGGGTTCCGGGGGCATATCGGCGATCTGCGGCGCGGCGGCCTCCGGTACGGCAGGCTCCGGCATGGCCGGGGTCTGGGACGCGGCAGCCTCCGGCATGGCCGGGGTTTGGGGTGCGGCGGCCTGCGGTACGGCCGGGGTTTGGGGCGCGGCAGGCTGCGGCGCAGCCGGGACCTGGGGCGCGGCGCTTTGGGGCGCAATGCCTTGGGACGCGGCTTCCATCTCCGCCGCGGATAGAGGCGCATTGGGTGCGCTCTGGGGGGAAGCAGAGTACCCGGAACCGGGGCTGCTTTCCGCAAGGTCATCCAGCGATGGCGTTACAGGCCGCCCCTGGGGCCCGTCATCGTTTTCTTCAGACAAATCCGCCGGCGGATTTTCCCCGGCAAAGAAATTTTCATCCTCCGGTTCGTCTTCATCAAAAAATTCACTGTCTTCTATAAACAAAGCCTCGTCTTCTTCATCTATTCCGGAATTAACACCCGAAGCGCTCAAAAGCAGGGATATATCGGCACCCTTATCCCCGGCGTCTTCTTCCATGCTGCCGCCCAGGATTTTCATGTTTCGGTCCCACATCTCTTTAACCGAACTTGAATAGGCTTTTACGACGTTTTCATAGAAGTCCAGGGACTTGTTGAGTTCCGAAAGATCATCGGATGTGCCCCGTTTACCCTGAAGATTTACCAGACTGTCGGCGGCACGCACTGCTTTTTCCAGAGAGCCCGCTTCTTTATGAAGTTCCGCCACGGCGGTCAGGGCTTCGTTGTCCCCGGGATCCGCCCTGGCCAATTCTTCAAAAATCTGAATGGCGTGAGTACGGTTTCCCATCTCTGCATAAAGCTTTCCCAAAAGAAGCTTTGCCTCCCTGTCATTGGGACGGCGCGTAAGGTAAGCCATAATGCACTGTTCGGCTTCCTTGTATTCCTTGCGGCGAAAATGAATATCCGCAAGGTCAAGCTGAAACCCATAATTGTTGGGATCAATTGAAAGGATCTTTTCGAAAGTTTGCTGGGCCTCCTTGTCGCTGCCTGTTACCCTCTCAACCGCGCCCTTTACCCGCAGGGCGCGTATGTCTTCGGGCTCCCATTCCAGGGCGGCATTCGCCTGTTCAAGAGCTTCGGGGTATCTTTCCATTTTAAGGTAGAGACCCGCAAGGCTGTCCCGCACCTCGGCGCTTGCGGGGGTAAGCTTTACCAGTTTTTCAAGTTCTATTACCGCGTCGGCAAAATTTCCCGAATCTTCAAGAATACGTTCAAGGTTAACCACGGCTTTGGCATATTTTGGATCGGCTTCGATAGCCCGGCGGTAATTCTGTATCGCCTCTTTTGCCCTGCCCTGATCGGACTGAACCACCGCGATATTGTTTAGGGCTTCGGCGTTAAACGGATCGGCGTCAAGAATCCGGTTAAAGGTATCAACCGCCTTGTCATGATACCCCTGCTTGAAAAAAATAATCCCCAGGTTGTTCATGGGTTCAAGCCAACCCGGTTTACTCCGCAAGGCCGCCCGGTATTCACTGGCGGCATCCTCAAGCCGGCCGTTGGCCTCCAGGGCAACGCCGTAATTAAAGTGAAGGGTGGGGTTGTTTCGATCCAGGGACAAGCCCTTTTGAAACACAGAGTATGCCTTTTTGTATTCTTTTAACTCATCGTAAATGGTGCCCAGATTGTTGTACGCCGGAGCATAGGAAGGATCAAGCTCTATCACTTTGGCATAGGACATGGAAGCGGCTTTAAGGTTTAAAAGTTGCTTCTGAATATTCCCGATATTGTAGTAAAACTCAGCCCTGGTAGGATCCAGGTCGATGGCCTCGAGCATGGCGCCCAAAGCATCCTGCAGCTTTCCCTGGCGGCGGTAAACAACCGCGATATTGTTCAGCGCTTCGATATCCTGGGGGTTTTTTGCCAAAAGAGTTGTAAACTCATCGACCGCTTCGTCGAGCTTTCCGCATTTTGCAAAAGTTGTCCCCAGAAGAAGACGCGCTTCGCGGCTGTCGCTCTTTTTGGCGAGGTAATTTTTAAGAAGCCGTTCGGCTTCTTCATGATCCCCGACTTGAACGCTTCCTTTGGCGCGATCCAGTATGTCCCGCAAGTCGACCTGACTCATTTATTCATCCTTACCGGCCTGGCCGCGGTCTCCCGCGAAAACTCCCCCGGTTCACCCACATTTTTATCATAAGACGCTACCGCAAAGTAGTAGAGGATTCCGTTTTCCAACCCTTCAATCTTTACTGAAGTAAGATACCCCGCGTCTATGGGCGACACGACTCTTTTTCCGTTTACTATAGCATAGGATCCCAGATATTCGCCACTGGAAGCGCCAAAATAAACAAGATAGCCGCCAAGTTCTTTTGAAGGCGTTTCCCTCCAGGCGATTTCCACCGCGCCGTCTTTTGCGGCGGCGCTGACCCATGACGGAGGATGTATTGGATCGCCGGTACGGTAAACGACGCGCAGTTCATCCAGATACGGCGAAGTTTCACCATCGCCGGAAGGGAAAAAATCTACCGCGGCCTGGATAAAACGGCCTTTGACGCTTTCGCCCAGCTCAGTTCCGGGCGTTACTTTAACCCAGGGGATACTGTCCCAGTTATAGGGCGTGCTGCCTGCCCTTACATAAAGGGCGAGTTCCGAATAATCATCAAACCTGTATTGATTTTTTCCCGCGTAAAAAGATTTGACGCCTCCCCGGGTCCACCCCCCTCCGGCCTCGATCTTTAAAACCCTGGCCGAGGCATCGCCCAAATCAAGGGTCCTGGTTTCGGCGCGGCCTCCCTTTCTGTATCTGGCAAGAGCCGCGGCTGTTACATCGCGCGCATCGCCCGAAACATTAAATTCATCAATAAGGCCCGAAAAACGTCCGGCTATGGCAAAACTGCCGTCGCCGCCCATAAGAGGCGTAAACACTTCGCCGCCTTCACGCCTGCCCCGCGCGGCATAATCGAGGGCGGACAAATTGCCATCCACAAGGTATTCCAAAAGGCCGGTTTGGCCGTCAAAACGAATAAGATGATGGCTCCAGCTTTTCGGCGTCAAAGCCGGGCCGGTAAGGGTAAGGCTCATGGACTCGCCGCCGGAAGGGCTTTCGAAAAAATCCACAAAATCCCAGCGCAGGGTATTTTTGGATGCCGTGCATAGAATGCTCCGGACAAGGTAATTCCCCTGCCCGGCGGGGGTTGACGAAGTCCAGTTGAGTATTTTTTCGCCCGATTCAAGGTTTAGCGGGTAAAGCCAGAATTCGAGGGTAAAACTGCCAACGCGGTTTTGGGCTGCGAAAAGGGAGTCCCGTCCGGGTATTACAACCAGGGGGGCCTCTCCGGCGTTTCCCGCAAGGCCTTCAAAACGCGCGGCCCCGCCGCCCTTGCGGGCCCAGGGGGAAGAAACGGCTTTTACCCCGGAAGAAGAAATTACCAGCCATTTTCCGCAGGAATCGGCAAAATCTTCCTTACGCGGCTCATCAAAAGAAAGCCTTAAGTCCGCTTCCGGGCCGGGTATTGCGCTTTCCGCCGAAGAAAGCGCCAGTACCGGGTGCGGCCTTGCCAGGCCCAGTTCCAGCACCCCGGAACGGGTTACCATGGCTTCCCAGCCCGCGCCCGCCCCGATTAGCAGATTTTTTTCGCCCACCCCGTACACAACCGAGGCAAGCCCGCACATCACTAATATAGAAAGAAAAGTCCTTTTCATAGGTTCCCTCCTTCTATATCGGAAAAAAAACCGGTAAACGTAAATAGAAGCGCATTTATCCGCTAATACAAACAGGGCGCCCGGGCGCATCCCCGGCTGGGTGCTAGATGGACGAAGCTCCTCCCGCGCTGCGCGCCAATTTTTGTTTTACATTTTCGCCTTAGGGTTACTTTTTCTGCGTATAACATTATCCTGGTCGTCGTTTCGCCATACGCACCGCCGGGGAAGCCGTCCGGCGTCCTGTTTGCTTTATCGGTAAATATGCTTTTTTCCGCCCTGTAACAGGCTTATTCCTGTGTTTACTGCTTTATGATTTCGCTATAGTGGGGGAATATGAGGCCACCCGGCGTCAGTCCGCCCGGCGTGCTGTTTGCGTTGCCGGTACATGCGCTTACATTGTGGTGGAGTGGGAGCGGCCCCGCCCGTTACCGGTTATTTACTATGTTTACAGCTTTTCTATTTCTTCAGGGCTTAGGCCGGTTATACGGGCAATCTTTTCGGTTGAATCACCTTCG
>JAIRLQ010000457.1 GCA_031259345.1 Treponema sp. | reverse complement strand
AAAATTTGCCATAGCCCCAGGGAAATGAATATGGCGGTGGAGGAACGGCGGGCAGATATACACAGCGGTCAGACGCTTTTCTTGTTGAATGCGGCATAACTCCGCACTATGTCGGTTTTCCGGACCAGGGCAAACTGAAGCCCCGGCATCCGGTTTTTGGGTAAGTTTTAACTAACACCACTGTGCTTACCGGCGCTTCTGCGTTATCCCTACAAATTCCCGAATGAACTGTACGCAAGAGTATTCAGTTCGCCCACTTCAAGCCGTACATCTCTTAACACCTTTTTTGTACCGTCATGTGTGCCGCCGCTTACGATAAGGCCAATGTCATAATTGCCGGCAGGACCCAGGTATCTCTGGTTCGTAGGAGGATGCGCATTATACATAAAAAATTCGTACCACTGGTTATCCCCGAATCCGCCCATCACATCATCATAGCTATATACCCTTGTATCCCTTCCGGCAATTGCGTTTCCCCCGTCACCCGCCAGTTGTTCATCGGCCGGAGCCATGCCAATAAGGTTATGACCGTCGCGACCATCCTGCATGAGAGAAGCCGGTATGCCGGTAATCCTTATTTGGAAGTAACCATTCCAGTCTCCTTCTTTGTCAATAATGGCGGCAGCTAACGAATCTACCTTTGCTTTAAGCAGTTCACTGGTTTCAGGTTCATGAGCAATAACAAAAGCGTCATTTGACCCATATAGCCCTACATACTCAGTTACCGTACTGTGGGCCTTTTTTTCAAACGAAGAGTTTGCCCCCAAACTCTGATTGGGCCGGTTATGGCGGCAGTACCGGAATCACCGCCAATAGTTACCGTTGCATTTCCTTCAGAGACCCTAATTTGGCCGTTTCCCGCAAAAAGATGCGGCTTTGCCGTTCCCGGCTTACCGATTTTTCCAGATGGCGGTTGAGGAACCAGAGGGCCAGAATGCTTATGATAATCAGCAGGGAGAAGAAGAAAAAAAGTTCAAAATACCGCCGCTGGATAAGATCCGAGAGGCCGGTGTCGATACCTTGCAGCTGGACAAAGGCGGCATCTATTTCCAGCGTCATGGCGGAAGCCGCCGCCCCGTCCCCGGCCCTGAGCGCTTCTTTAAGCCTGCCCATGCTTCCGCCTATACGCGCGGCGGGCTCCGCGACATCGGGCCGGTGAACCTTAAAGAGGCCGCCGGCGGGAAAGGGAGGAAACCGACGGATACCCGGCCCTTCCCCCGCATCATGAGGCCAGTAAGAGCAAGGCCAATATAACAACGCCAGAGGCTGATTTCATACAAGGCAAATAAAACCCGGTAATTCCGAATTAAGAAAATAACCACGGACAGAAACGGGCCAACACGGACGAATTAACGAATAACCCTAATTATTCCCGTTCCCTTCTTTCTATACCGGTTTTGTCCGTTCTGTCCGTGATGGACTGTGGTTGAATTCAGAATTCCTGAATAAAACCGTACCTCCCTTGACAACAGGCCGGAACGGAACCATTGTAAAACAATAATGATAAAGGGTAAATCGCGGACAGCCCTTTGGAAAGTGCTTGCCCTCTGCGTCGTCTCGGCCGCGGGTAATGCGGCCTGCGGCGCTTTGGCGAGCGGCGTATTGGGGCTTTCGCTGTATCTGGATACGGTTTTTACCGTTGCCGTTACCTTCAGTTTCGGTTTGCTGCCCGGCCTTTTAACCGGAGTGCTGCTCTACCCCGGCTACGACATTCTGCGTAATATCATCCTGAACACCGGCGCGGCTCCCTTCTGGGCGGCAAACGCCTTCATCCTTTGTACTGTTTCCGAAATACTGCTGGTTTGGCTCTTCCGTTCCCGAATAGCCCCGGAGGGGGATACGGGCGGCATCTCCGGGAGGCCGCGGCAATCCTTTCCCGCATACCTATCAATATTGTGGACCGTTTTATCGCCGTATTCGCCGGTTACGGTATTTCTCTCCTGTACCGCCAATGGGCATAAAGGGATACCGCTTCGTATTTCCTTGTATTTTTCTCATAAGGTATTGCGCTCGGAGGTTTAATATTTTATAACCGCTCCGGGGGGATTTATGGCTTTTGTGGGTCACATTTTAGCCCAAGGGGTATTAAACCCGCGCTTTCCAAAAAAAACCGCAGATTTTCTATACGGATGCAGATTTCATATAAAAAAGGCCGTCCGGTATGACCGGGCAGCCTTAAAATGCCATTTGGGGGTACGGGTTAGAACGTATACACTACCCGCAGATTCACCGCGTGGATTTTGTAGGTCTCGCCCACGCCTATCGTGTGGTACTCGTTCCGGTATTGGTATACCATGGCGACATAGGCGCTGCTGAAGTTTACCCGTACCTGCGGCTCGACCACCATGCGCAGATAGGGAGAATCTTTATAATATTTGCCTTCGCCAAAATCCTGGGCAAATTCAAACGATGCGCCGGCGTTCAGGAAATTGTCGAACAAATTGAAGTACAAACTGGGCCGGGCATAGAATACACTCCGCCGGGAATATGCATCATAACCAAGGCGGAGCTGCGCCGTAAACAGCTCAGGAGCGTACTGTATATAGAGCCAGTTTATCAGCCAGAGGGCTTTTTCATCTTCATGACGAAGCCCCTCCCACGAGCCATTGGCCCAAACCTGAAAACCCGGCAGGATGTTCTGTAACGCCCGCTCTTCAATACGGTAAATAAGCTTATCGCCCATGTCTTCATCAAACTCGCTGTCCAGCCGGTATGCCATGCGCAGTTCAAAAAAATCATGCGTGTAGGCAAGCCCCAATACGGTTTCTTTGAAAATATCAACTATTGTTTGCGGCTCCAGATAATAATAGGACTGCTGATCGCTCATGTCATTCAGCACGAAACCGGCATTCAGGCCGGGTACAATAGCGGGCAGTATTTCTGTCCGTATGCCGATCCGGGTATCCAATTCTTTCCACATCTCCGGACCGCCCGTTCCATAGGGCGAATCACCCAATCTGCCGATAGAAATCTTTAGCTGGTCATTCAGAAAATTTCCGTAGGCAAAGGCATAACTCCATTTGGGCATTGCCGTATCACTCCACTCGGTTTGTTCAAAGCGAACCTTCATTCCGGTGTTTCCGTTGTCAAGCCACAGATTCATCCTGAAACGCCCCTGGTTTTTGGCGGTTTTATTAAACAGGCGCTGTTCCTCGTCATCATCTTCGCTGTTATGAACATAGCCTTCGCCCTTGTGGTCATGATCGCCTATCCACCTGTCATACCAAAAAAAACCGGTTTTTATTTCACCGGAAACCTTGAATTCCTGGGCGGCAAGAGCGCCGGTAACAGCAATCGTTATAATCAACGCCGCAAAAAACTTTTTCATGTATAGTTCCTCCAACTTTGTATCGATGTAAAAAAACCGGGGCGGAAATTCCGCACCCGGTTCTGTTTAAATTGAAACTAACGCTATTCCTTTTTGATAAATCTGACCGAAAGCATGGTCTTTGGGGGTACGTTAATAATACCGGACCTCCCGTCCGCGCTCAGTATGACCAGTTCCTCGCGAAGCCC
>JAIRLQ010000353.1 GCA_031259345.1 Treponema sp. | reverse complement strand
TACCGCTTCGATTTTGAAGGCGACTCGGGCAAAACGGTCTGGTTCGCCCTCCGTTACGAAAACGCCAAGGGCGGCAAGAAAGGCGAAGGCCCCTTCGGGCCGATCTTTAAGGCTATTATTCCGTAAGGCGCGCGCCCCTTAAGTAGTGTCTGTCCACAAAGTCGGTTACTTTGCGGACAGACACTAAGTAAACCCCGCGGCCCCCGGCATTGTCCGGGGGCTTTTTTGCGCCGGGCAAGCGCCTGCTCGCGCGCGCGCTATCGGGCGCATTCCCAATTATTCCCAAAGCCCCAATTTTATGCTAAAATAATTTTATATATGAGGTAGGAATGAGCGCCGCGATAAATTCATTTTTTTATACTTTGGGTTTTTTTACGCAGATTCTTAAAGGCGTGGGGCATTTTATCCGCAGAAGACAGGCGGGCAATAAAATTCTGATTATGCAGATCCTCTTTACTTTTGTGGAGGCCCTGGGGATAACCACCTTTCTTGCCCTGGGGATAGGCGCCGCGGTCAATGTTATGGGCATTCCCTTTCTAACCCGGTTTTCCCAGGAATCTTATATTTATCCCCTTCTTATTACCATTATAATGCGTGAACTGGGGCCCCTTTTAACGGCGTTTATCATTATCGCCCGCTCGGCAACGGCTATTGCCGCGGAAATGGCGGGTATGGTAATTTCCCACGAGATCGAGGCGTACATTTCCGTGGGGGTTGACCCTATAGAACATCTGGCGGCGCCCCGTTTTCTGGGGGTGTCTATTTCGCTCTTTTTGCTAAACTGGTATTTTTCGATTTTTGGCCTTGCGGGTTCCTTTGTGGTGGCCCAGCTTTTTAATTCCATGCCGGCGCTTGTGTATTTTGGAAATCTTTTGGACAGCCTAACCTTGCAGGATATCCTGATTTCTTCTATAAAGAGTATAAGCTTTGGCATGATTATTTCCGTCGTGGCCATAACCCACGGTTTTGCGGTAGAGCGTTCCAGTACCGAGGTGCCCGTTGCGGCTCTTAAAGCGGTAGGCGCCGCTTTTGCCTGGTGCATTATGATGGATATTTTTCTTTCCGCGCTGTATTATATTATTGTTTGAGGCTGCGGAAAATGGCGGATATTATCGAGGTTAAAAATGTTTCCTTCTCGGCCCAGAACCGGCAGATTGTTAAAAATGTTTCCCATGAATTTCCCGAAGGGAAATCCACTGCCCTGGTGGGGCCTTCGGGAAGCGGAAAAAGCACGCTGCTCAAACTTTGCGCGGGCCTTCTGGTTCCCAGTGAAGGGGAGGTAAGTTACCGGGGTATAGATATGTCGCGGATGACCCATTCGGAAAATCTTGCTTTCAGGCGGGAAGGCTCCATGGTTTTTCAGGATTCCGCTCTTTGGGCAAATCAGTCTCTTTTTCAGAGCCTTGAATTGCCGTTAAGAATTCATTTTCCGGAAATGACCAAGACGGAGCGGGAAAACCGTATCCAGTCGGTGCTTCGGGATGTCGGCTACAGGCGGGATCTTTCCGCCCGTCCCGCCATGCTTTCCATGGGCGAACAGAAACTTATCGCCTTTGCCAGGGCCATGATGTGCCGGCCCAGGCTTCTTTTTCTGGATGAATGGATAGAGTCTCTGGATGATTCAGCCGCCCACAGGCTTATTCAACTGGTCAGGCGGTTTAGGGAAAACAATTGTACAATTGTTTTTGTATCCCATGATTTTCGTATTGTAAGGGATTTGGCGGATTATGTAGTTATGATTCTGGGAGGCCAGGCTTTTCTTAAGCTGTCCCGTGAACAGATGGAAGAGGATGAAGACTTGTCACGGTATGTGGAAAGGGGAATCGCCTCATGAAGTTCAGAATCCGTTTCGCCAATCAAATTGTGGGCGCTTTTATTATTCTGGCGCTTGCCTCGCTTGTGTTTGTTATAGTCATGCTGGGAAAGGCGCAGCGATGGTTTGCCAAAGATCCGTATTTTAAAACCGAATTTGATTCCGCCGCCGGCTTAAGTAAAAATATGCCGGTTTTATTCAAGGGTTTTACCATTGGCAATGTACAGGACTTTTTTCTGGACGAAAAAAATCAGGTTGAAGTTCATTTTACGGTTAATGAGGAATACAGTGATCGTGTAAAGGCCGGCTCTATGGTAGAGATTATGATCAGCCCTATCGGCCTGGGAAACCAGTTTCTTTTTCACGCCGGCCTGGGCGAAGCTCTTTTAAGTGAAGGGGACTATATTCCCTCGGTGGGAACCCAGAGCGCCAGGGATTTAATCCGCCTGGGCCTTGCCCAGGAACCCCGGCATGACGATTCCATTTCCCTGCTTTTAAACAGGGCCAGCTCGGTGATGGATTCGGTCAACCGCACGCTTTTTGCGATTAACGAAGCCCTGCTTGTCGGTTCCGACGCGACTTCCATAGGACGCATTGTCGGGGGTATTGACCGCACTGTAGAGGGTCTTTCTGCCATTCCAAATACGGTGAATGAAACCGCTTCTAATCTTCAGGGCGGCGTTGAATCTTTGCTTTCGGATATAGATGATCTTAAAGCCATGCTGCAGGAAGAGCTTGATCGTATAAATCCCATTCTTGCGAATCTTAATTCACTTTCCGGCAAGCTGGTTGAAAGCGACGGCCTGGTATATTCGGTGCTGGATACCGGCGGGCCGGTTTATACCAATCTGGTTGAAGCTTTGGGATCTCTTTCGGGGATTCTTGATAACCTGGATCGCACTGTGGCTTTTATACCCGGCCAGCTTCCGCAGCTTGCGGGGGTTATTACCGACCTTCGGGTTACCCTTACCACTGCCGAAGATGTCCTTGTAGCCCTGACCAATAATCCGCTTCTTCGGAAAGGTATCCCCGAAAGGATCGAGGTTCAATCTTCCGGCACAAGCCCGAGGGACGTGCAATTTTAAGTTGCGGGGTAAATTAAATTGTGCGCCTGATGGATAGTGTGCGTCCGTATAATTGGAAATGCGAGGTGAACGGCGGGCGGCAGAGGAGTTTTTATGACAAACAAAAAAATAATAACCAGGCAGAGACTGTTCCAAAACTTCAGTTTTTGGAACAGCTTCCTTAGATTTATGAGCTTGTCCATCGAACCGCGGGTTTGCGCTAACCGGGTTTTGGAACAGGCTCAGCATACAATCCTAAAGCGGGAGTTTTACAAGAACCCTGTCACAAAAATGGTTTTATTAATTTCTTGTTTTTTGTTTTTTGTTTCTTTTTTTAGTTCGTGTTCTTCCGCTCCCGAAAGACCCGCGGCGGTTTATACCAGCCGGAATATGGCGGCCAATCAGCTTGACCTTGCGAACAGGACCGCAAACCGGGGGCGTTACGACGATGCCCTGCTTATCCTTGATGATGTGAAAAGGACTGCCGTAAGCGTTGACGACCCGCCGCTTTTGATAAAGACTGCCATTACCAGGGGGAATATTTATTTTTCCACCGGCCTCCACAACGATGCTTTTGCTGAATGGGATTATGCTTTAAAAGAAGCCCAGGGTTCCGGTGAAACCAACCTGGAAGCCCAGGTAAAATTATTTATTATCCGGGGCCGCCTTGTTCTTCTTATAGCCGGGAACCCTAACGGTCCGCCTTTGGGGGAAATTGAAAATTTGCGTTCCCAGGCATTAGAGGCGCTTGCGGGCATAAAGTCCGATAATCTAAGCGAGGCGGCAGGCCGGCTTGTGGTGGGTATGGCGGATAAAGAATTAAAAAATTACACCGAGGCCGAAAACAATATACGCAGGGCTTTAAAAATCCACGAAGACGGCAGGTATTTTGAAGAAGCCGCTTACGACTGGTTTTTAATCGGCTCTGTGCGTTCAGTGGCAGGGCAGTATGATGCCGCTGTGGACGCCCTGCTTAGAGCCATAAATTTTGACCGCCGGGCCGAAAACGGTTTCGGCCTTGCTTCAAGCTGGCAGGCCCTGGGCGGGGTTTATGCCAAAGCGGGCAAAACTGATGAGTCGGCAGCCGTCTACAAGCGCGCCGCCGGCATTTACCGGGCCATGGGCTTTGATGCCGAGGCGTTAAAAGCCGAAGCAAAACCGGAAAAAAAGTAAGCGCATTTACCCTGAAAACTCAAACCAGGACGCCCGGGCTATGTACCGGCTGGGGCGCTGGTTGGACTCCTGTGACGGAGCGGGATTGTTCCCCGCCCATCACAGATTTTCGATGTCTCCACTGCGTTGCCTTGTGTTATCCGCCGGTGTCCTGCTATACTTGTGGTATGACCCCGCGGAAAATGCCCATCGGCATACAGGATTTCGAGAAGCTCCGTACCGGCGGCTATGTGTATGTGGACAAAACCGCCTGGATTTACCGGCTGGCCCAGGAGGGGAATCCCTACTTCCTGGGCCGCCCCCGCCGCTTCGGCAAAAGCCTGCTCCTCTCCACGTTAAAGGCCTATTTCCTGGGAAAACGGGAACTTTTCGAGGCGGGCGGGGATC
>JAIRLQ010000318.1 GCA_031259345.1 Treponema sp. | reverse complement strand
CGTGTGCTCTTCCGATCTCGGAAAATGTCCGGTTTGTTTTTTCAACTCCCAAAGATGATCCGGTAATGGATGTTTTTAAACGGATGAATTGTCCTGTCATAACAATTCCTGCCCTGGATATCGAAAGCCGGAAATGTCTTATAAAGGATTATTTATTATCTTTTGGGAAGAAGCTTACGCCTCCCCAGATAGACCGTATCGCAAATGATGAAGAAAGCTCGAATCCCATGATCCTGCGCGCTCTTCTTGACGAATTGCGTTTTTTTGGTGTTTTTGAAAAGCTGGATGAAGAGATTGACAGGTATCTTGCGGCAAAAAGTATTCCTGATTTTTACATCAAGGTGCTGGAAAGGTTGGAAAAAATTTTTGACTACACTGATACGGCGGCGTCCAATCTTTCAATGGATATTCTTTCGCTTTTATACGTTTCCAGAAACGGCCTTTCGGAAGCGGAGATTACGTCCCTTAGCGGAGCCAAGCCGCTTTACTGGTCCCAACTGTACAACGCCGTAAAGGGCAATCTTATAGTTTGCGGGGGTCTTATTAATTTTTCCCATAATTATATACGCGAAGCAATCAAATTCAGGTATTTTGCTGAAAAAGACAACGAGAATTCTTACCGCCTTTGGCTTATTCACTATTTTAAGACAAACCCCAATGTTTCAAAAAAAAGGACTTACCATGAACTTCCTTATCAGTTTTTCAATATTGGGGATTTGAGCGGACTGTATCGTTTTCTGATGAATTATGATGTATTAGAGTATTGGGTAAAAACAGATATTGTTGAGTTTGGGAAATATTGGCGGGTTCTTAGGGAAGCTGACAAAAAGAAATATCCAATTGAGAAGTACCTTGAACTTAACGCCAAAAAAAAGGACAAAGACGATTTGTATTCTTTATATTCTTTTTTGGGTATGTTTATCGCATTTTTAGGAGATGATAATGCCATGGCATTGAAGTTTACTCAGGATGCGCTTGTCCTTCGTGAAGAAATTCTGGGAAAAGAACATGAAGATACTTTAACAGACTATAACAATTTGGGACAGATGTATTTTACAATGGGAGAGCATCAAAAAGCGCTTGAATATTATCAACGCGCATTGGACATCCGCAAGAAAACGGGCGGGGGAAATAATTCCGATACTGCTGTAAGTTATAATAATATGGGGCAGGTGTATTATACAATGGGAAATTACCAAAAGGCGCTTGAATATCATCAGCTTGCGTTGGATATCCAAAAAGAAATATGCGGTGAAAAAGATATTGATACCGCTACAAGTTATAGCAATATCGGACTGATTTATTCTTCGCTGAAAAATACCCAAAAAGCCCTTTATTATGCTCAACGTGCATTGGATATTCAAAAAGAAATACTCGGTGAAAAACATATTAATACAGCCACAAGCTATAACAACATCGGCGAGATTAATACATTAATGGGTAATTATCAAAAGGCACTTGAATATTATCAGCGGGCATTGAATATCAAGGAAGAAATACTTGGAAAAGAACACCCGCAAAGCGTTTTAATACGTAACAATTTGATTGGAATTCATATAATATCGGCGGCAGCGTATTATAAAAAAGGCGATAATGACGCGGCAGCGGCCAGTATTAAAGAGGCCGCCGATCTGGGCTGTGAAGATCCGGCCGCACTGGTCGCCAAATGCAAACTGCCGCTGCCCGATTCTACCCTTTAAGCCGGGAAAGCCGGCCGCAGGCTTCTTCCACATCGGCGCGGTGGCCAAAGGCGGAAAAGCGGACAAAGCTTTCGCCTGCCGGCCCAAAGCCCGAGCCCGGAGTGGTGACTACCTGGCATTTTTCAAGGATTTCGGCAAATACGTCCCAGCTTGTTCTGCCGAGGAAGCGTGCCCAAATATAAGGCGAATTATCGCCGCCCACGCAGGAGACGCCGAGTTTTTGCAGCGCGCTTTTTATGAGTTTGGCGTTCCCCAGGTAAAAGTCGGTGAGGGCGCGGACTTCTTTAAGGCCCTCGGCGTCCAGCGCCGCGAGCCCCCCTGCCTGGGCTATGTTGGACGCGCCGTTGAATATAGTACCGGCAATACGCGCCCAGTCGGCATTGATGCTTTCACCATTTAAGTATTTCAAATCTTTGGGCACAATGGTCCAGCCCAGGCGCACACCGGTAAAGCCCGCGGGTTTGGAAAATGAATTCACTTCGATAGCGCAGGTTCCGGCATCGTCAATCTCAAAAATAGATTTGGGCAGCGCCGGGTCTCTGATGAACTCGGCATAAGCCCCATCGAAGATGATGACACAGCCCTTTTCCCGGGCGGCCTTCACCAGGGCCGAAAGCTGCTCTTTTGAGGCCACCGCGCCTGTGGGGTTGTTTGGCGAGCAGAAGTAGAAAAGGCTGTTGGCGGGGAGCTTCGACAAATCCGGAAAGTAACTGTTTTCGGCGGTACAGGGGAGGTAGCTGATACCCTGGTAACCGGAGCCCGCCCAACCCCCGGCTGCGCCTATAAGTACCGAGCCATCCACATACACAGGATAAGACGGATCCTGCACGGCCACAGGCGTTCCCGCGCCAAAGAGGAGTTGAAGCCGGCCTATATCGCACTTGGCCCCGTCGGAAATAAAAACCTCATCGGCGGAAAACATTCCCTTGTAGAACACGGAAGAAATTTTCTCCCGTAGTTCCAAAAGCCCTTCATCCTGATACCCCGAATAGCCCTCCACAGTCCCCAGGGCCTTCGCCCCATTCACAAGCCCCGCGTCGATGTGGGGCAGAACCGGCTCTGTGGTATTGCCAACGCCCAGGCTGATAATGCGGCCCTCCGGACTGTTTGTTTCCGGATGAGCCGCCGCGTATTCCCGCCGCCGCCTGGCAATTTCGGGGAAAAGGTAGCCTGCTTTAATGTTCGCTATGCATTTGTTCCGCTCTATCATGTAATTACTCCTGTTTTATTGGGCCTGTTCAATAACCCGGCCGCTATCGGCTTTGCGGTGAATTTTATATTAAAACTTATCAAGATCTTCCGGGTTTAGAGTGGCAAAATAGTCGTCTATTGTTTCCGGGCGGCGGATTTGGATTACAGAGCCGTCGCAGCGTAACAAAAGTTCGCCGCAGCGGAGTTTGCCGTTGTAATTAAAACCCATGGCCCTGCCATGAGCGCCCGCGTCGTGAATTATCACAAAGTCGCCGCCGTCCGTATTGCCGCCGCCGGCTGCTTCCGCGGCGGTTTCTATTTTTGGCAGTTTTCGCTGTACGGCAAACTTGTCGTTATTCTCGCACAAACTGCCTACTATATCGTAGGTTTCGGTCCCGGACGCGTTTTCTTTGCCGCTTATCGTTATGTGGTGATAGGCGCCGTAAAGGGCAGGCCGCATAAGATCTGCCATGCAGGCGTCAAGTCCTATGTATTCGCGGTAAATGTGTTTAGAGTGGAGCGCCCTCGCCACAAGCCAGCCGTAGGGGCCCGTAATGGGCCGGCCGTATTCGGTGTGTATGCCCATGCCCCCAAGACCTGAGGGAACAATAATGCTGTCGTATAATTTTTTTAGCTCCGCTGCCAAAACTTCCCAGCTTAGGGCTTCCTGTTCCGGCCTGTAGGGAATGCCCAGGCCGCCGCCGAGGTTTACAAATTCAATTGATACGCCGCATTTATTTTTTATTTCGACCGCAAGCTCAAATAAAAGGCGGCCTGTTTCAAGGTGATAGTCAAGGCTAAGTTCGTTGCTTGCCACCATGGTGTGAAGGCCAAATCGTTTTACCCCTTTTGCTTTAAGCAGTTTATACCCCTCTATAAGCTGCTCACGGGTAAAACCGTATTTCGCCTCTTCGGGTTTGCCGATAATGGCGTTGCCTTCTTTAAGGGGGCCGGGGTTATAGCGGAACGAAACTAATTCGGGCAGGGAAGAAAAAGTTTTTTCCAGAAACGCAATGTGGGTAAAGTCATCAAGATTAATAATGGCCCCAAGTTCCCGGGCTTTAATATATTCCTTTGCCGGGGTTTCATTTGAGGTAAGCATTATGTCTTCGCCCTTTATTCCCGCCATATCTGCCAGAAGCAATTCGGGCAGACTGGAACAATCGGCGCCAAAACCTTCTTCCGCAAGTATTTTTATAATAAAGGGATTGGGGCAGGCTTTTACCGCAAAGTGTTCTTTAAACGCCGGAAACGGCGAAAAAGCTTTTATAATACGCCTTGCGTTTTCCCTTATGGCCTTTTCGTCGTAAAGATAAAAAGGCGTGGGATATTTTTTTGACAGCTCTTCAAGCCGGTCCTTTGCCAGCGGAAATTTCTTTTCATTCATGTTATGCACCTCTAAATTTTAATTTTATATTTTCCGCCTTCTTGTTTCAACTACGGGTTATTGAGCAAGTCCAATATACCCTTTGTATTTCAAAAGTTCCGCGTTGAGTATTCCCCCGCCGGCGGCGCCTCGCACCGTGTTATGAGAAAGACCCACAAAACGAAGATCGAAAACAGGGCAGGGCCTTATACGCCCAACGCTGACAGCCATAGCTTTGCCGGCGTCTCGATCCTTGCGGGGCTGGGGCCTGTCAATTTCTTCCCTTACAATGATGGGCTGTTCCGGCGCCATGGGAAGATTCAACTCCTGGGGAAGGCTTTTAAATTCTCTCCAGATTTTTTTTACTTCTTCTATAGAAGGTTTTTTTTCGCCGAATTCCAGTGACACGCAGGCTGTGTGGCCGTCTGCCACAGGTACGCGGTTACAGTGGGCGCTAATTTTTGGGAAGGCGGCGTCTTTAAAAACGCCGTTTTCAATGTCTCCCAAAATTTTCAAAGGCTCCTTTTCGGACTTTTCTTCTTCACCGCCGATGTAGGGGACTATGTTGTCAATTATGTCCAGGCTGGGAACCCCGGGATAGCCCGCGCCCGACACCGCCTGCAGGGTGCTGACGATTATACGCTTTACTTCGTAGCCCGCTTTGATAAGCGCATGAATTGGCGTTGTGTAACTTTGAATTGAACAGTTGGGTTTTACCACGATAAAGCCTTTATCCCAGCCCCGTTTTTTTTGCTGGGCGGGAATAATGTCCGCGTGGCCGGGGTTTACCTCGGCTATGAGTACCGGCACGTCATCTGTCCAGCGGTGGGCGGAAGCGTTTGAAATTACCGGGATACCCGCCGCGGCGTAGGAGTTTTCAAGGGCGCGGATTTCATCTTTTTCCATTTCCAGAGCCGAGAACACAAAAGCGCAATTGGCCGCTTTGGCAGCCCCCACATCATTTGCGCCGGCGACGATAAGTTCCCCAATCCAGGATTCGTAAGTTTTAGAAAGCTGCCAGCGGCCGGCTGCCGCATCTTTATATTTTTTGCCCGCGCTCCGCGGGGAGGCGGCGACGAAACGTACTTCGAACCAGGGGTGATTGTTGAGCAGGGCAATGTAATTTTGCCCAACCATACCGGTGGCGCCCAAAACGCCCACGGGAAGCTTGACCATAAGATTACTCCTTTATGAACAAAATTATTTTATCAAAATGGCGGCCAAGAGTATAGACGCAATACGGAATCAGGATTTACACTGGTACTATGTTGTTTAAGAAAGAATCTACCGACCCTGCGCAGTTTTGGCAGGAATATGAAAAGCAGGTTGGAGAAAAGGTGCTCGCCTTTACCCTGGGCCAGTATATCTCCGGCTGGGACGGCGAGGATCACAGTCTTTGGGGGCTTATTATCGCGACATCCGGGGGTTTCCGTTTTCACCACTTTCCCCACGAGGGCTGGATTCAAGCTTTAACCAGAGTTACCACCGGGGGCACTGCGCCCAAAGAACGCACCCTATTTATACCAAAAGAAAAAATTGTCCATGTGGAGCTGGTTTTAGAAAAATCCCTGTTAAAAAGAATATTTTTCTCCGTGCCGCCGCGCTTTGTGCTGCGTTATATTGACGATACCGGCGTCGAAAGGCTGTTTATCGCCGACGCCGATACAAAAGCCGCCGGGGCGGTTAAAGCCCTGTTAGGCTTAAAGTCCAGCCCCGACACCGGCAAAGAGCCTTCCGGGGAAACAAATGATTTTGGGACTTATTCTATTTAGAGTGTAATCCCCAGTCCCGCCATTGCCGCCTTAAGGGGCGCGTTGTTTTTGGGATCCAGGCAGCCCAGAGGCAGCCTGCACGGCCCTGCGGGCAGGCCTATCCAGCCCATAGCCGCTTTTACGGGAACCGGATTAGTTTCGATAAAGGCGGCTTTAAAAAGCGGAAGCAGTTCATAGTGAAGCCGCCGGCCTTCCTCAAAATTGCCTTCCAAACATGCTTTTGTTAAAGCTTTTACTTTTGATGGCGCCAAATTTGATACAACCGAAATTACCCCATTTCCGCCAAGGGCAATCAGGGGCAGCGTCATGGCGTCATCCCCGGAAAATACCATGAAAGGCTTTGGCGAATTTTTACGAGGACCGGCAATTGTGTTAATGACGTCGGCAATCTGCCCAATATCCCCGGAGGCCTCTTTTACGCCGGCAATGTTTGGCAGCGCGGCGATTTTTTCCATAAGGCATGTGGGGATATTGCGGCCGGTCCGGGACGCGATATTGTATACGATTACCGGAATGCCAACTTCCGACGCGGCTTCAAAGTGCTTAAAGAGCCCGTGGTCGTTGGGTTTATTGTAATATGGAGTAACCACCAGAGCCGCGTCCGCGCCAAGGTCTTTTGCCCGTTTGGTATACAAAACCATGTGGCGGGTAGAGTTGGACCCTGTCCCAATAATCACCGGAACTCTGCCTTTAACTTCACTTACCGCGAGTTTGATAAGTTTTTCTTCTTCGTCTTCATCCAGAGTGGGCGTTTCGCCTGTGGTACCCAGGGGGAGTATGCCGTCGATCCCCTCTTCCAACTGAAAATTAATTAAACGGCGAAACCCGTCGTAATCAACTTCACCCCCGTCTTTCATCGGGGTGATCAAAGCGGTATACGCTCCCTGTAATACATTCATAGTTTTCCTCCTGTCGCTTTTCTTTATTCCTTCAGCATGTCCTCAAGGGCGTCATCAATGGTAAAAACCCCGGTGCGCTTTTTGGCGCAAAGCCATTCCGCCGCGCTTATGGCGCCGGACGCCAGGCCCTCGCGGTTACGGGCGGTGTGGGTAATTTCGATACTGTCGGCATCGGAATCAAAAACAAGGGAATGTATCCCGGGCGCCGCTCCGACCCTAAGGCTTGCGAAGTGAAGTTCGTCCCCGGCAGGGGGCCTGTCAAGTTTGTCGTACACAATACGGGACTTGCGCCTTAACCGGGCCAGCACTTTTTCGGCAAGGATTTTGGCGGTGCCCGAAGGGCTGTCGGCTTTTTTGTTGTGATGTACCTCAAAGCCCCCGGCGTCATATTCCGGGTAATTGTCCATGAGGCGGGCGGCGTATTCGGCGATGCGGTAGAACAGATTCACCCCCAGCGAAAAGTTTGACGACCAAAGCAGAGCCGACCCCGCCTTTTCAACCGCGGCGCCGATTTCCGGCAGTTTGTCGTACCAGCCTGTTGTTCCGCATACCACGGGAATTTTTTGCTCCGCAAGTAAAATTATGTTAGCCGGTGCGGTATCGGGTTTGGTAAATTCAATAGCCATGCCGCCGCCCGCAAGAGCCGGGAGCGCGTCTTTTATGGAAGCAAAAATTTTTGCCCCGGAAAAAGAACTGCCATTTGCGGGTTTTGCGTTGTATACTACAGGGTCTACCACGCAGGAAAGGGTATGCCCTCTTTCCAAAAGCCTGGCCTCAAGGAGTTTCCCCATTTTGCCATAACCAACCAACAGTATCTTCATCTTTTGTTCCTTTATTAGTGTGTTAGTGAAGTTTCTAAACAACTCTTATTCAAAAAAATCCGCGTGTAAAGATTTTACCACATCAGCGGCCTCGGCATCGTTTACAATAAAGCTGATATTCACTTTGCTTGCGCCCTGCGAAACCATCTGCACCTGCACCCCCAGTATTTCGCAGGTATTAAAAGACCGCGCCAAAATTTCCGACGAACGGCGGACATCCCCGATAATCGTTACAATGGCCTTGCCGGCTTTAATGTCAACCCGCGCAATACGCGAAATATCTTTTTTTAACTCCCTAAGATCATGCGCCGCGTCAAGGGTAAGGGACACGGACACTTCGCTGGTGGCAACCATGTCCACGGAAATGCCGTATTTTGCAAAACAAGAAAACACTTCGGCCAAAAAGCCGTACTGCCCCAGCATGCGGGTAGAAGCAATATCAACCAGGGTAACGTTTTTCCGCGATGTGATGGCCTGAATGGGGCTGGCCTTTTTACCAAGGCTTTGCACAATACGGGTGCCCGGCGCTTCGGGATTATATGAATTTTTTACCAGCACAGGGACA
Organism: Treponema sp.; assembly: GCA_031259345.1. GTDB lineage: Bacteria > Spirochaetota > Spirochaetia > Treponematales > Breznakiellaceae > JAIRLQ01. The sequence goes on along the minus strand of JAIRLQ010000318.1, from coordinate 3,308 downwards.
CCGGTTTTCATACAGGGCTGCATTGCGCGGGGGTGCAGCACCTGGGCGCCAAAGTACGCAAGCTCCGCCGCGGCTTCGTAAGTTACCACATCGACAGGCCGGGCGTTTTTTACAAGCCTGGGGTCAGCCGAGAGGATGCCGTCAACATCTTTCCACACCTGCACTTCTTCGGCCTTGCAGGACGCGGCGATCATGGTAGCGGATAAATCCGAGCCGCCCCTGCCAAGGGTGGTGATGTTTCCCTTGGCGTCCTTTGCGATAAAGCCGGTTACCACAGGCAGAGTCCCGGCCCTGATAAGGGGCAGAATATGCTGAGGGATTTTTTCCCAACTGGTTTTTAATAACTCCGCCTGGGTAAAATTGGAATCCGAAACAAAACCCAGTTCCCAGGCATCAAAAGCCCGGGCTTTAATCCCCCGGGATTCAAGATACGATGCGGCAATCCTAACCGAAAGCCGCTCGCCAAAAGACACAAGATAATCTTTGGTGCGGCCTGTAAGCTCCCGGATTAAAGAAATCCCCGTAAGCAGGCTTGTAAGCTCGTCAAACAACGGCCTTAAAGCGCGCTCCGGGGCGGCGCCAAGCTTTAGCCCTTTAATAGTGGAAAGATGAAGCGCTTCAACACGGTCAACCGAAACCTCGCCTTTTTTAAACGCCCTGTCGGCAGCCTCCAGCAAATAGTCGGTGGTATCTCCCATAGCCGAAAGCACAAGGACGGGACTTTTATCAAGCTGTGTTTTTACAATATCCGCCATATAGCGTATCCGCTCCGCGCTTGCCACAGAACTGCCGCCGAATTTCATCACAATCATGATGTGGGCAGTATAATTAAAATTACCCGATTATGCTATACTTTAGTCATGATTCAGGAAAACGCTTTGGTATTGTATAAGACCCGTCCCGCGGTAATAACAGACAGGGAAGGAGATAACATAAATATTTCCGTTCCGGACGGGGATAAATTAAAAGTCAGGGAAAAGGATATTGAGCCCCTGCACCCCGGGCCCTGCGTTTTAGGGGACCTTGCCCAAACCCCGCCGGAAGGAGACGTGCGTGGCGCGTGGGAACTTCTTGAAGACGCAGGCCCTGTTCCGCTTAAAGAACTTGCGGAACTTGTGTACGGCGATTTTACTCCCCGGACAGCCTGGGCAGCTTACGGGCTTTTGGCAGACGGCCTTTATTTTACCGGGGATATCAAAGGGATAAAAGCCCGCCCCGGGGCGGAAGTTGAAGCGGACGAAAAAAAACGCAATGAAAAGCAAAAAGAAACCGAAGAACGCAGGGCTTTTCTTGAGCGCCTAAAAGCGGTCTTGAAGCCAAACCCTTCTCCTTCTTCCCTCGCCCCGGGAGACTTTCGCTTTTTACAGGATGTGGAAGCCCTTGCCCTGGGCAAAACCGCCAAAAGCCGCACCCTTAAAGAACTGGGCTGGAGCGAAACCCCGGAAGATGCCCACATGATGCTTTTGGCAGCCGGACTATGGACAGTATGGCAGAATCCGTATCCTTCGCGTTTCGGCGTTTCCCTTGCGTCCCCCAAAACCTCTTGCGGTGAAGCCCCTGCCGAAGACAGAACCGACCTTACCCATCTTAAAGCCTACGCCATTGACAATGCCTGGAGCGATGATCCCGATGACGCCGTTTCCCTAGAAGGCCCCGACGCCGGGGGGAATTATACCCTTTATGTACATGTTGCGGACCCCGGCTCGTCAATATTGCCCGGAAGCCCGGATGACATTGAAGCCCGGGGCAGGGGCGCCACCCTGTACCTGCCTGAAGGAAAGTCCGCCATGCTGTCGGAAAGGGCGATTTCGCTTTTTGCCCTGGGGCTTTCACCCGGCGGGATTTGCCCGGCGCTCTCTTTTAAAATGACCCTTACGCCCGCCTGCGCCATTGCCGAAACCAGGATTATCCGTTCAAAAGTAAAAGTAAGCCGCCTCTGCTACCGGGACGCCGATGAATTGGCGGATGGGGAACTTGCGGCTTTTTTCGCTCTGGCGGAAAAAAACACCGAGCGCCGCCTGGATACCGGGGCGGTGCTTATCGACATGCCCGAAGTCCGGATCAAAGTCAGGCTGCGCGAAAATGCCGAGCTGAACAGTGTCAATATAGAACCGGTCCCGCAGTACAAATCCGCCGGCATGGTTCGTGAATGTATGATACTGGCAGGGGAGGGCGCGGCCCGCTGGGCCGTGCGCAATAGCGTGCCCTTTCCTTTTATCAGCCAGGAAGCCGGAGATCTCCCCGGACTACGTCCGGACGGCCTGGCGGGGGCGTTCCAGCTCAGGCGTTGTATGAGGCCCCGAAGCCTGTCTTCAAGGCCCGGCGTTCACTGGGGCCTGGGCCTTGATGAATACACCCAGGTTACAAGCCCCTTAAGGCGCTACACCGATCTTCTCTGCCATCAGCAGATTCGCTCTTTTTTGCAGGGCAGGCCTTTGCTAAGTGCCGAGGAAATCCTGCTTAGGGTAAGCGCCGCGGAAGCCGCCTCGGCTTCGGTATCCAGGGCGGAAAAGGCTTCCCGGCGGCATTGGACTTGCGTGTACCTTCTTGACAAAAAAGGCAGCGAGTGGGAAGGAATAGTTCTTGAGCGGAAAGGTATCTGGGGGACGGTAATTATCCCGGCCCTGGGGCTTGAGACCCAGCTTAACCTTAAAGGCGGCGAAAGCCCTAATGACAAAATTACGCTTAGCGCGGGGGCCGTAAATGTTGGCCGGGGAGAAATTACTTTTATTTCTAAGTAAGTACATTTAGCCTGCAAGCGCATTTACTCCGTAATCCAAACAGGACGCCCGGGCGCATCCCCGGCTGGGTGCTAGATGGTCGAAGCTCCTCCCGCGCTTCGCGCCAATTTTTGTGTTACATTTATTGTCTTAGGGTTACGTTTTCTGCGTATAACATTATCCTGGTCGTCGTTTCGCCATACGCACCGCCGGGGGAGCCGCCCGGCGTCCTGATTGCGTTATCGGCAAATGCGTTTGCTTTATGGTGGAGCAGGAGCGGCCTCGCCCCATCACACAAAGCGCTTTACCGGGCAGGGGCAATCCCTACACAATCTGCAATGACAAGCACATTTACTCCGTAATACAAACAGGACGCCCGGGCGCATCCCCGGCTGGGTGCTAGATGGACGAAGCTCCTCCCGCGCTTCGCGCCAATTTTTGTTTTACGTTTATTGTCTTAGGGTTACGTTTTCTGCGTATAACATTATCCTGGTCGTCGTTTCGCCATACGCACCGCCGGGGAAGCCGCCCGGCGTCCTGTTTGCATTAGCGGGAAATATGCTTGCTTGTGATGGAGTGAAGAGCATA
>JAIRLQ010000256.1 GCA_031259345.1 Treponema sp. | reverse complement strand
CAATGGATAGAAAAACACCGGGCGAAATATCGTATCCGCCCCAGAATCAAGAACCGTTTAGAGAACCATGAAATCCATTATGTCTGGGGTATTGCCTATGAATTTGAGCTTATAGAACGGGTAGGCCATCCTAAGGTGGTACTAAAAGACGGGTGTATGCAGCTGTATGTTCGTCCGGACAGTACAAAAGCAAAAAAGCAGGAGTGTTTAGATAAATGGTACCACCGGATACTCCAAGAAGCCGCCCCGGAGGTTATAAAAAGATGGGAACCTCTTATCGGGGTTCGGATTAAGAAACTATATTTGCGGAAAATGAAGTCCCATTGGGGAAGCTGCAATTATGGCCGGCAGACAATACGGCTCAATACTGAACTCGCCAAAAAGCCTCCCGAATGTCTGGAATATGTTGTTGTTCACGAAATGATACATCTCATTGAACCTTCGCATAACCGTAATTTTTATCGGCTCATGAACCAGTTTATGCCATCATGGAAAAACATCCGTAAAAAAATGAATGCCGGAGAAATCTAGAACCGTAATTTCTGACAAAAATCATTATTTATGCGTTATTAAGAGCATCATTAAGGGACAGAGCTGAATATCGAGAAAGGAGAGAAGGGACAGCGCTCTTTGCGTTTTATCTATGTCTTTTCATTTCTATGTCAACCCTTGCATATATCTCACTACATACTTAAAGTATAGCTAAAGAGAACCTCCGGAAACCCCGGTTGCGTTCCCGGAGGTTTCGGCAAAAGAGGAGGGAGGTTCATTATGAACATTCTCATTGCCCCCGATTCGTTCAAAGGAAATCTGAAGGCCCCGGAGGTATGTGCCGCTATTGAAGAGGGAATTCTGCGGGCGGATAAAAAAGCGATAGTCTATAAAATTCCTTTAGCAGATGGCGGGGAGGGCACCGCTAGGGCGGTTACCGAGGCTGCCGGAGGGCGTTTTATTACGGTACCCGTTACCGGGCCTTTGAACGATAAGGTAAAGGCTGAATTTGGGCTTATCCATGACGGAAAAGTTGCGGTCCTGGATATGGCCAGTGCTTCGGGTATAGAACTTATCAGCCGGGATCGGCTTAACCCCCTGAAGGCTACTTCTTATGGGACCGGAGAACTTATTGCGGCTGCCCTAAGTACGGGCGCCACGGACCTGATCATTGGTATTGGCGGAAGTGCTACCAATGATGGCGGGATTGGCCTGATCGACGCCCTGGGGTTCAAGGTTTTGGATGAGAAGGGATTGCCTGTTGGGCAGGGAGGCGAAGCCCTGCTAAAAACAGCCTCAATCGATATCACCGGGGCGGATAAGCGGATTAAAACGGTTTCCATTAAGGTTGCCTGTGATGTGACCAATCCGCTGTTAGGACCCAAGGGGGCCTCGGCCGTATTTGGCCCCCAAAAGGGAGCGAGTCCGGAGATGATATCCCTATTGGACGCGGGACTGGCAAAATTAGGGGCGGCTTGGATTAATGCGGGCCTTGCAAAAGAGGTGGATCAACCTGGGGACGGAGCTGCCGGAGGCGTTGGCGCGGCTCTGCGGATATGTTTAGGGGCAGTTATGGAGTCCGGCGCTATGCTGGTTATGAAATACGCCGGATTTTTCAATCGGCTCAAAGATGCTGATCTGGTGATTACAGGGGAAGGCATGACCGATAGCCAAACGTCGGGAGGGAAGCTCTGCTCCGTAGTGGCAAGGGAAAGCCATGCGGCAGGGATTCCTGTGGCTCTCCTTTCCGGCGGTCTTGGGGGAGAAGTACGGAATCTGCTTAAATCCTTTGATTATGCGGTTTCCATCGCCTGTGGACAGATTGGCCTCGATGCCATGATACAGGATAGCCATCGGGACCTCGGTTTTGCTGCGGAAAACCTCATTCATGCGGTCAAAATCGGAAAGAAAATACGAGGGTAATCTTATGGAACAAGGACATGAAGACCTAAGAGGTTTAAGTGCCGCAGAAGCAAAAGAATATATTATCCGGTATATAACGACTTTAAAGTTGACGGAAAAGAGATGCGAAGAACTCGACCAGGAATTGGTAAAATGGACCAGCCGGGTTGAACTCGCCCGTTCCCGGGATTCCTTAGCTCTGTCCCTGGAGGCCGAGGAGGAAGCGAAAAAAATAAAAACCCGGCGGGATATTCTTAAGGCGGAAATTGCCGAACTGAGAAATCAGATACAGAACATGCGGCAGTATCTTCCCATCCTGGGGGCCCAAGAACGGAATATTGATCCGGACCTTCTGGAACAGGAATTTTTAATAGCCCTGGGTAAAATACCGGGGGAGGAAATAAAGGCGGAAACGGATTATCGCTTTGAAGAGGCAGATGCGGATGCCGCATTGGAAGCGTTAAAAGCAAAAATGAGGCGTGATAGCCAAGATGAGGCCCCATGAGCTCTGTCCCCATTTTGCCGGATCGAAGGCGGCCTCTCATCTTTGCTCATCGAGGTTGTTCTTCTCTAGCCCCGGAGAATACCCTGGCTGCTTTTAAGAAGGCCCGGGAACTTGGGGTGCCGGGAATAGAGATGGATATCCATGTATGCGCCTCCGGAGAACTGATAGTGGCCCATGACGATACTTTCAAGCGAACCGCCGAAGACAGCAGGGCCATCGAAGCACTTACCCTCAAGGAAATTAGAGCCATTGATGTGGGAATGTTTTTTGGTACAGCCCATAGGGGAGAACATCCTCCTCTTCTTGAGGAGGTATTGGAAGAATTTTGCCCTGATATGTATGTTGATATTGAACTTAAAACCCGGAAAACCAAGAACGATCCCCTGCCGGCGCTTACAGCGGAGAAAATCAAATCTTTTGGGGACAGAGCTAAATCTGCGGTAACCATTTCTTCCTTTAATCCCCTTTGCCTCATATCATTTAAACAGCTCTGTCCCCAAATACCCACCGCCGTAATCTGGAGTGCCGATAAGGAAGTCCCCCTCCTGCTCCGCCATGGTTTCGGCCGTATAATTGGCAGTTGTGATTATGTAAAGCCTGTTTACCTCCAGGTCAATCGCTTTTCCCGTTTCAAGTTTACCGTTCTGGAAAGACGCCCTGTGGTACCCTGGACCATCGACGATCCTGTTCTTGCAAAAAGGATGCTTGATTTGGGTTGTGAAGGCATTATTACCAATAGGCCCCAAGATATGGCCTTTCTGCGGGGGAACGCATAATGTCCGTCGAGGTTGCCAAGGATAGCCCCCCCATTTCAGATTCTAAGGATGGGCGTTCCTTGGTATCCCATGGTACGACCCTGTCACTCCTAACCATGGCGTCCCGGATTTTGGGGCTTCTCCGGGAGATGACCAAGGCCAGCCTTTTGGGGACCAGTGCCCTTTCGGATGCCTTTTCGGTAGCTTTTTTAATCCCCAACCTATTCCGCCGGCTTTTTGCGGAGGGATCCATCTCGGTGGCCTTTATCCCAACCTTCAAGGAATACCTCCTGAAAAGTGATCGGGACAACATCAAAGAATTTCTGTCTTGTGTTTTTACCTTCCTCAGTTTTTTTGTCACCCTAGCCGTTATGATCGGCATTATCCTAACTCCGCTCATAGTCCCTCTTTTTGGCATGGAAGAATTTGATGAAACCGTATTTCTTACCCGTCTCATGTTT
>JAIRLQ010000250.1 GCA_031259345.1 Treponema sp. | reverse complement strand
CCGTAGGTTTAAGCCCGTCGGTAATAAGCACTATCTTGTCGATGGGCTTGTCCCGAAGCAGCAGCTTGAACAGATCCGGATGCACATGAAAGCCATCGGCAATAATCTCGCAGGACATTTCCGGATGAATCAGAATAGCGCCCACCGCGTTGGGGTTCCGGTGGTCCATCCTGCTCATAGCGTTGAACAAGTGGGTGGAGTGCAGTATCCCCGCCTGCATACCCTCCACCATGTTATCGTATTTCGCGTCGGTGTGCCCCGCCTGAAGTATGATTCCCTTCTTGATACAAAAAAGCGCCAGCTCCCGCATGTGCTTGATTTCAGGCGCCACCGTCATGTTGACCACATGCCCCCCGGCCGCCTCCCACAACTTCTCCATGTAATCAATATCAACGGGGCGCAGGGTCTCCGGCTTCTGGACCCCCAGTTTGTCCGGGGACAAAAACGGCCCCTCCAGATGAAGCCCCATGATCCGGGCGCCGTTTTCCCTGCCCATCGCGGCGGCCACATTCTTCACCGCCCGGAGCATCTCTTCCGGTTCGGACGGGTAAAGGGTCGGATTAAACGAAGTAACGCCGCATTTGGTAAGCAGCTCGGACATTTCGAGCACCGCCTCCGTGGAGGCGTCGTCGGTGCCGTATCCGCCGAACCCGTGGATATGCGTGTCGATAAAGCCGGGCGCGATACAGGCCCCGTTCACGTCGATGATCCGTGTACTCGGGGAGAAATGTTTCTGTTCAAAACGTTTCTTCGAGAAAACATCCGCCACCTGGCCGTCCTCAATAAGAACCGCGCATTGTTCCATAGAAGCGAACCCGGTCATCACCGTACCGTTGCACAAACAGATAGCGTTACCCATGTCTTAAATATAACGGAAAAACACGGGCCAATGCAAACGCGGGATCATTTTTCCGGAAAGGCCGTACCGCGCAATAACACGCGAAAGCAGGTAAAAGAAACTCTGTTCCGGGTTTAGTGTTTTCAAGACCGGCGGCTTGAGCCCGCCAATAACCATGTGGAACTGCACGGCAAGTACAAAGCAAAAATTGACCGCAACCTGCTCAACAATCCAAAGGACAAACCAAACGGTAAGCCGGTTCCGGTAACGGCCATCACGCCGGCCCGGGCGAACCTGCGGTTCCTCTTAATTATGCGCTCATCGAATCAAGGTACTTGCGGGTATTTTTCTCCCGTTCTTTAACGATACTGTAGAATTGATCCGCCACCGAAATAAAAAGATCCGTCAAAACGGGGTCAAACTGCGTACCTTTGCCGTTTAGAATAATCTGGGTAGTCTCTTCGTGGGTAAAGGGTTTCTTATAGGGCCGCACGGATATAAGGGCATCGTACACGTCCGCTATCGCCATGAGCCGGCCCATAAGGGGGATTTCTTCCTCCTTGAGACCCTTGGGATAACCCGTTCCGTCCCATTTTTCGTGATGGGTACCGGCAAGCGTCTTTGCGTAAAAGAGAAAACTGCTTTCCGGGGTGTTCCTTTCGATTTCCTCGATAATCCGGACCCCGTAAATGGTATGCTTCTTCATCTCCTCGAATTCGCCGGGGTCGAGTTTGCCCGGTTTGAGGAGTATGCTGTCTTTAATTGATATTTTCCCTACATCGTGGAGTTGGGATGACTGGAGGAAGAAATCCCGATCCCAGGAGCTTACTTCACCCTTGTAGAGGTTCCGGACTATCATGCCGTCCAGGAGTATCCTCAGATAATCCTGGGTACGTTCAATATGCTCCCCGGTCTCCTCATCCCTGTTTTCAACCATATTTGCCACGGTTCTGAGAACCGCGTTCTGCATATCCAAAACGGTCTTGGTTTTTGCCCTGACCATTTCCTGGAGGTTATTGTTAAAGTCGATGAGTTTTTGCTTCTGGGATTCTACCAGAAGGTGTACCTCAATCCGTTTAAGGAGCAGCGGAGGGGAAAAGGGCTTGGAAATATAGTCTATGGCGCCAAGATTAAGGCCTTCCAGCTCACTTACCGGGTCATTTTTGGAAGTAAGGAAAATTACCGGGATATTGGCGGCATCATCCCTGGATTTAAGTTCCCTGAGAACCTCATAACCGCTCATTTCCGGCATTTCAACATCCAGCAGGATCAGGTTGGGGTGGATCTTGTCGAGCAATTTAAAAAGTTTTTCACCCGAGGGAATGGTGATAATGTCGTATTTGTCCGCCAAAATATTCTTGCCCAGGGTTAGACTGGTTATATCGTCATCTACCAGGACTATTTTATTTTTTGGTTCATCCATACTCTGTAATGTAGCTTAAATAAAAGATATTTTCAACCATAGGTTGCATAATCGTACAATAATTTAGCATAATTGTATAATTTGAAGGTAAGCCGGCGGAATTTTCGTATCTTATGGACTATAATTATTAGAGGGATACCTGAACCGGCAGATGGATACCGGGCTAGTTTTAAAATCCGGTTGGTACATTGATTAAGCTAAAAGTATGGTTAAGAGAAAAACCTGATGAATTTCAAGAAAATTTTTCGCGAAAATTACAAGCAGCTCTTATTTGTGTTTTTCGCGTTTCTCCTGATGATTCTCCTCTTCTGTATTTTCACCGGTATCAGCATGAGCCGTTTTTTGGCCGACAGTTCCGCCCTGGTACTGCAATCCGGGGAAGACAAAATGCGCCTTAAATTCCAGGAAATCGAGACGAGTCTTTTTAATGTATCCATAACGATCAATCAAATGAAAGAAAGCGGCACCCCCATCTCCGAAATTCAGGCATACCTTACGAATTTTGGAGCCTCCGTACGCATATTTCCGGATATTCTTTCGGGTTTTCAGAGTATCGTAGGGGTGATAGACGGGAATTTTGTTTGCGACGGAGTCCGGCAGTTTTCCGAAACCTTCGATCCCCGCCAACAGCCGTGGTATCAGGCATCGCTGACCAATCCTGCCAAGGTGGCTTTTACCAGTCCGTATTACGATCCTTATTCCAAAACCACGGTAATCGCCGCCTCTATTCTGTTGCGGGAAAACAGCCGGAGTGTTTACGGGGTTCTGGCAATGGAAGTAAACGTCCGTGACATTACCGATTTTGTCGGATCGCTTCAGGTTATTTCGGGCGGTTACGGAATACTGCTGACACCCGACTTGACAATTGTCGCCCACAGATACAGCCGGATGCTGGGAACAAAGTTTATCGAGGTTGATTCGAATTTTCCCGAGCTGTCGCGCGGTTTGATTTCCGGCAACAGAAGCATTGTTTCCGCCGAATACCTGCGGCCCTACGGCAGGATGCTCACCTTTTTCCGGAGAATGGACAACGGCTGGATTATCGGCATCGCTACGCCAAAAAAGGACTATTACCGGGAACTGTACATGATAATCCTGTTCATGGCCCTGCTGGGATTTGGAATGATGTTAATACTCGCGTATTTTCTGATCCGGCTTGCCGCGGCAAAGATGCACAGTGACGACGAGAACAGGGCAAAGTCATCGTTCCTCGCCCGGGTGAGCCACGAGATCCGCACCCCCATGAATTCGATTCTGGGGATGTCGGAGATCATCATGCGCAAGAATATCAGTGAAGAAATATACGAGTACATCTCCACCATCCGGCAGTCGGGAACCACCCTGCTTTCGATCATCAACGATATTCTCGATTTTTCAAGGATAGAGTCCGGCAAAGTAGAAATAGAATCAAAACCCTACAGCATATCTTCTCTGATCAACGACGTGGTAAACGTGATACGGATACGTCTGATGGATAAACCCATCGACTTTTTTGTGAGCGTGGACAGGCATATTCCCGCGGAGTTTGTCGGAGATGAGGTGCGGATAAGGCAAATACTGATCAACCTGCTAAACAACGCGGTAAAGTACACTCAGAAAGGGTATATTCACCTGGACATACAGACGGAACCGCTTGAAGCCAATCAGGTCAGGTTGATCATAAAAGTGGAAGACAGCGGTATCGGCATCAAGCCCGAGGATTTGGACAGGCTTTTTAGTGACTTTACCCGTGTGGATTTGGAGAACAACCTGCATGTCGAAGGGGCGGGTTTGGGACTTTCCATTACAAAGAACCTCTGCAGCGCCATGAGCGGGGATATTAGCGTGAAAAGCGAATACGGGACAGGTTCCGCGTTTACCGCCCGGGTGATTCAAAGTTATTCCGGCGAACAGGAAGCCGCGGTGATTAAGTCTTCAAAGCCAATAAATGTGTTCCTTTTTGAGGAACGGCCCCGGTTCGTAAAACATTTTCTTGATACCATGAATAACCTTGGGGTAACTACCGAGCAGTCTCAAAGTATCGATGATTTTATTGCCGGACTTACCGGCGAAAATTCCGAGAAACGGTACGATTACGCCTTTGTTTCTTCCCGGTACGCGGATCGCAGCATTCCGGCCTGGAGGCAGGCCATGTCAAAGATCAAGCTTATCATCATGATCGAAATAGGGGATATATCCGGGTACCGGAATGTGGGAAGCATACATCTGCCGGTTTATTCGACGATCCTTGCCAACCTGCTCAACGGCGACGTAAATGTAAACCACAGCCTGTACGATTTCCGGATACGGATCACCGCCCCCGACGCAAAGGCGTTGATCGTGGACGATATAGCTACCAACCTGCGGGTCGCCGCCGAATTGATGTCCCCCTACGGACTCAAGATAGATACCTCTCTTTCCGGGGCCAGGGCCATAGAAATGGTAAAACACAACAAGTACGACATTGTTTTTATGGACCACATGATGCCCGAAATGGACGGTATTGCCGCCACCGCCGCCATCCGTGCCATGGGTGAGAATAATGCCTATTACCGCAACCTGCCCATTGTCATGCTTACCGCCAACGCGGTTTTCGGACAGCGGGAAATGTTCCTGGAAAACGGCATCGACGACTTTCTGCCCAAGCCCATTGAGGTACGCCACCTGAACGATATTCTGGAAAAATGGATACCCAAAGAGAAGCAGAAAAAGTCGTCGAGTCCCGTGCTTTGGGATTTTGAGGAAGATCGCTCCCTGCTTTCCGTTAACGGGGTGAACGCCCGGGCCGGGCTGCGAAACGCCGGGGATTCCCTTAAGGCATATAAAAAGGTGCTGGCGGTTTTTGTCAATGACGCGGATGAACGGATACCCCAGATACAGGCGGCCCTGTCCGAATCCAGCTTGGGCCTGTACACCACCCTGGTTCACGCGCTCAAAGGCGCCTCCCAAAGCATAGGCGCCGATTATGTCGGAGAACTTGCCGCCGAGTTGGAAGAAGCGGGCAACGCGGAAAACATGGTCATGATCCGGGAAAAAACCGGCATATTTTTGGAAAAACTGCAAATATTGCGCGATTCCATTGCGGACACGCTCGATTTTTCCGATAAAAAGGAAGAAGCCTCTGAAAATGCGGAAACGGCTTTTTCCACCCTGGACCTTGCGGGACTCAGGGAAGCCCTGGCGAATATGGATACCGGCCTGGTAAACCGGAAACTGGCCGAATACGGCGAGGCTGTTCTGCCAAGGGAAGTTCGGGATTGCATAGGCGGCATTGAACAGGATGTACTGCTTTTTGAGTATGAAAAAGCCATAGAAAAAATAGACGCCCTTTTAAACGGGAATAAGGGAGAAGATGAATAGCCGATGACGCCTTTGCTGTTTCAAATTGTGACCGGCGCCTTTACCCTGGCTGGAATAGGGTTATTGATCCTGATTGCCGCCGCCTGGGGACAACCCCACGCAAGAAAACTGGTATGGTTCGCGCTTCTCGT
>JAIRLQ010000235.1 GCA_031259345.1 Treponema sp. | reverse complement strand
GAACCCTGGAAGGTTTTGAATATCTTTGCGGCAAGGGTGTGGTTTGCTCGTTTAATGTTTGGGCCCCCAATGTGGGTTCCGCTTTTGAGGGTCACCGCAGTCCCGAAACAGAATGGTACATTGATTTGGGAACAAAACTCGCGGAACTGTGGAGAAAAAACGGGTTCACTTATGATCAGATTCATGACGCTACAGCCGGGGATTACCGTCTGCCTAATGATATTTTCCGTATAGAGAATGAGGTATTTGATATCTACGAAGCGGCAGGGGAAAAAGGCCAAGGGGCCGCATAATTGAGGGGGCATACAATTGAAGATCAGGATGGTTTATTTAAACAAAAATATTATCCGCAGCGAAGGCAACCGGAGTTATCTGTGTACCATGTGCCGGAATTCTGATTGATGAGGTTTCATTCTGCCACAGGTGGAATGAAGATAGTCTGTTTAAACCATGCGGAGAAAAACATATACAAGAGAGGTTTGTATGAATAAAACAGTATTTACCGGTATACGGGGATGGACTTTCGTATTTCTGTTTATAACAGCACTGACGATCAACACAAACGCTGCGGGCAGCAAAGACACTACAGCGGCAAAACTTACCAAAATCCGTTTAGGCGATCTTCCTGGCACGACTTTTATCATGAAAGTCGCCCTTGAAAAGGGTTTCTTTAGGGAAGAATTTGAAAATGACGGAATAACGGTAGAAAATAATATTTTCGCCAGTGGTCCGCCGATTATTGAAGCCTTTGCTGCGGGAGAATTGGATTTTGGTACTATCGGCGCCCAGCCGGTGATTCAGGGATTTGCCAATTATGTACCCTTTAAGGTAATTGCCGGTTCAAATTACACGGATACCGCCTTTAAGCTGGCGGCTGGTCCAAAATCGACGATCAATTCAGTTAAGGATTTGGCAGGTAAGCGGGTGGCTTGCGGATTTGGTACCAATAGTCATCAGGTGCTTATAAGTCTCCTGCAAAACGCCGGCATCAGCGAGGATCAGGTGGAACTTGTGAATCTGAGTGACGCGGCTCCGGCTCTTATCGCGGGTTCCGTCGACGCAACGATTTCCAGCGAGCCCGGAACTTCCCGTTTGTTAAGCGGCGGCGCCCGGATAATAACGGACGGGGGAGATTACGGAAAGATTCTCATTGTTACGGTGGTTAGCGAGGCGTTTTTGAAAAACTATCCCCAGGAAACTATACGGGTTCTTAAAGTGCTGCGAAAGGCTTCGGATTGGCTGAAAGATAATGAGGAAGAAGGGGTCAAAATAGGCGCATATCTGAATAATGCATCGTCCCTGGATGAGGTCAGGCGTGGTTTAAAATCCCGCACAAGGTCTATTGATATTGAGCCGCAGAATCTCCGTATTCCCCTTCAACAGACCATTGACTTTCTTTACTCTCATGGATTTATCCGGCGTCCTGTTGATATAAACGATCTTCTTGATGAATCGGTTTACAGAAATGCGGGGCTTAATTAAAATACCGCGTCTTCCTTTCTTTGGCGGGAAGGGAGACGCCACCGGTATTTCCGAAAGCCTTAAGCACACAAACTGGGAAAAACCTAAAGGGGTTATTATCTCCCTGGGTTTACCGGTGGCACTCGTCTACTTCTGGTATTTTGCCAGTAAGACAGGGTTGCTGCACCGATCTATTCTTCCTTCTCCCGCTATGTTTATGGACAGCCTTAAATATCTGCTGGAGAGTGGGACTTTGGCCGGGCATTTAAGCATCAGTATTATCCGGGTACTTAAAGGTTTTGCCGTGGGGGCGGGTATAGGTATTATCACCGGGATATTGATGGGTATTTTTCCCCGGGTGAACCAGACGGTAGCGCTATTGTTTGGCGTTCTCATGCCTATTCCTCAGATCGGGTGGATCCCGCTTCTTATACTGTGGTGCGGTATCGGGGAGACCACTAAGATAGTGGTTATTGCATTGGGGACTTTTTGGTCGGTACTGTTGAATACCCACGGCGGCATCAGGAATGTAGACCAAAAATTGATTGAAGTCGCAAACGTCCTTGAAAAAAACAAACTGTTCATAATAACCAGGATCATCCTTCCTGCTTCCATGCCCGCCATTATTACCGGCATACGCCTTGGTTTCGGCAACGCATGGCGTTCTGTAGTGGCTGCGGAAATGCTGGCGGCGTCAAAAGGCATTGGTTTTCTTATCGCGTATTCCCGTGAGCTTTCTCAGCCGGATATTATGATCGTCGGGCTCTTGTCCATAGGATTTATCGGCGTTTTAATCGACAGGGCTATGCTCCTGTTCCAGAAACGGGCTCTCCGCTGGAATACCGGCGCGTCTTAACGGAGAAATAAGTGAGTATAGATACTGAAAAAACCCTGCGTGTCGAGTCGTTGAACAAAACCTTTTTTATCGACGGAAAACCTTTAGAAGTACTGAAGGATATAAATCTGGAACTTAAAGAAGGAGAAGTTGTCAGCATTGTAGGCGCCAGCGGCTGCGGCAAAAGTACCCTCTTGAAGATCATCGTTGGCCTTGGGAGCGCTACCGAAGGAAGAGTCTTATTGAAAAACAAGAAAGTGGAAAAACCGTCTATAGAATGCGGGATGGTTTTTCAGGAACCCCGCCTGTATCCATGGCTTACAGTGGAAAAAAACATCCTCATGGGCATATCCAGAAAGATCAGCGGAGATGAAAAAAAGAAAGCCCTGCGGGATCATATCAACCTGGTTGGACTGGCTGGCTTTGAGAAGGCTCTGCCGAATCAGTTGTCCGGAGGGATGCAGCAGCGGGTTAGCATTGCCAGGGCATTGGTGAATCGTCCCAGCGTACTGCTCCTCGATGAGCCTTTCGGCTCTTTGGACGCCCTCACCAGGATTGATATGCAGAAAGAGATACTGCGTATTTGGGAAACGGAACGGATAACCATAATTCTGGTGACCCATGACATTGATGAAGCTATCTATCTTGGTGACAGGGTTGTGGTAATGTCCCGCCGCCCGGGAGTTATCAAGAGAACCCTGCCGGTGGATTTACCGCGTCCCAGGGACAGAAACAGCGAATATTTTGCCAATATCCGCAGGGAAATATTCAGGGAATTCTTTGCGGAGCAGCAGAGAACGGAAAACATGGAATATTACCTATAACAAGGAGGTTTCCCTAAAACCAACCGGGTCTTGGGAAACGCTCAAAGGAGTAACAAAATGAAATTCTGGACTGCCGATGTAAGCGGCCTTACGAGAACAGAAGTAAAAGCGAAATTGTGGGAGGAGCTTCGCCTTAAAGCGGACATCGGAACAAGGGGGATTAATATTTCCGGCAAAGCTCTGGACGCACTGCATGAGGACGGTTCTGTTCCCTTGCAGCATCTGGGGGGCGGCCGCAACCGCGAACTGAGGATCGGAAAAGAACTTCCGGGCTGCGTGTATTTACCCTATGGCCTGAAGGTTGGTTTTACCTGGAACAAGGCTTCTCCCTATGTGGTGGATCTGGTCAATGGAAAGCATGCGCTTACCGTTGAGGACAGGGAATTAGGCGAAGTTCAGTATTCAGAAAAACCCAAATACCACGACTTAAAATCCAGTGATGGAGTACCCCTGGAATTGATAGGATATGGGGATTTTTATGATCGTCAGATATTTGTAACTTACAGCAATGAATGCTGCTACATTGATCGCGACGAAGACTGCCTCTTCTG
>JAIRLQ010000180.1 GCA_031259345.1 Treponema sp. | reverse complement strand
TAGGCGCCGACGGTTATGCCAGAAATGCCAACGAAGCGGTACGTCTTTGCGGCGAACTTGTAGCCGGAGCCAGGTACTGGCTGATATTTTTTCTCCACGGGAACGCCTTGAAAGACGGCTGCGCAAGACAGGAACCGAGCGCCCTCCTGTCATCTGCCCCGGCGGCATGATGAACGCCGCCATTATTGAGGTGATGCAAAAGGACGGCTCTACCCATCCAGAAGCTCACCATGAAGGAAGGCTGATGACAGCCCTTGCGGAAGATGTAAACGCCTATACAGGTTTTGAAAACTTCGGTATTCCCTTCTGCATGACTGTAGAGCCGGAGGCATTGGGCAGCGCGGTGGATTACGGTTCTTTTAAATGTGAAGCAAAAATAGCCGGCGAGGCTTTTTCCCATGCCGGGGATGCCGAATTTTTCCCCAAAGGCGCTGTCGGAAAAAGCAAAAGAGGCGCCGCTGTACTTGAAGCCGCGGATCTCCTTTCAAAGAAACATCCCGACACTCCGGTGATTGGGAATATTTCAGGCCCCGTAAGCACCGCGGCATCCCTTGTAGATCCCATGACCTTTTTCAAGGAACTTTACCGGGATAAGCAAAATTCCCACCGGCTTTTGTCTTATGTAAGCGATCAATTAATCGACTGGGCGCTACTTTTAGCGGACAACGGGGCGGCTGTTATTTCCATCGCCGACCCTACAGCCACAGGCGAGATATTGGGTCCCCGGCTTTTTGAGGAATACGCCCTTCCATACATTAACAGGATTATAACGGCAGTCCACAGCGCCGGAAAAACAGTAATCGTTCATATTTGCGGTGATGTTACCAGGGTAAAAAAACATCTTTTTAAACTGCAAAGCGATGCCCTAAGCGTAGACGCCATGGTTAACCTGGGTTTAATAAAAGAGGAAAACAACTCTATTACCGTCATGGGAAACCTCAGCACCTATCTTTTGGAATCGGGAAATCCCTGGAAAATACGGCAGGCTGCCAGGTCTCTTCTTGGCAGGAACATTGATATTATTGCCCCCGCCTGCGGCCTTTCCACATCAAGCCCGCTGGAAAATATTCAGGCTTTTACCGCCGCGGTTAAAGAGGCCGGTAATGGCTGAATCAGTTTTTATCACTTTTATAACAGTCGATGAAGAAAAAAAAGTCATTCAGGCAGAAAAGGGGATCAAAATAATTGAAGCTGCCCGAAAGGCGGGGCTTAAAATTGAAACACCCTGTAATGGAGCGGGAAGCTGCGGCAAGTGCGGAGTAGAAATTGCCGGGAGCGGGGAATTCGTCCTTGCCTGTCAAACATCTGTTGAAAAAGACGCCGCGTTTATTACAAGGGATTATGAAAGTGAAAATAAAAGCCTCCGCATTCTTTCGCGGGGAAGCGCATTTGAATATGAATTAAAACCTTTTATTTCAAAAAAATACCTGGAAGGAAAAACGGAAATTTACGGGGGAAAGGAACTGCTCGGAATTGAGGAAGGCGATACTTCCGCTTTTCTTTACGGCCTTGCGGTTGATATAGGCACCACCACCATTGTGGCATCCCTGGTGAATATACAAAACGGAAAAACTCTATCCGTTGAATCCGCCCTGAATCCCCAGTCTAATTACGCCCAGGATGTATTGGGACGCATTTATTTTGCCGGAAAAGGGGAAGGCTTAACGGTTTTGTACCGGGCCTTTATTAATATACTCAACGATATGATCGCCTCCCTGACAAAAAAAACCGGAACAGACAGCCGGAATATTTATGAAGTCGTTTACAGCGGAAATACAACCATGCTGCATCTGGCCTGTAACATCGAGCCTTCAAGTCTGGGGCGTTATCCCTATATCTGCCAAACTACCGGCGATTGTCATGTGCGGGAAAATAATTTGAATATTTCAGCTCTGGCAATTATTTATCTGCCTCCGGTAATCTCAGCCTATGTGGGGGCGGATATTACATCCGGCATATTGGCGGTGAACCTTACGGAAAAAAGGGGAGTAAGCCTTTTCATAGACATCGGTACCAACGGCGAAATGGTCCTTGCCAAAGACGGCGTTATTGCGGCCTCTTCCACGGCGGCCGGTCCCGCTTTTGAAGGAATGAATATTTCATGCGGTATGCGGGCAAGCGCCGGCGCCATCGAAAGTTTTAGTATTAAAAAAGACGGTTCCTGTTTGTTTAGAACCATAGGCGGCGGAACTTCCAGCGAAGCTACCCGCGGAACTTCCGGCGAAGCCAGGGGAATCTGCGGCAGCGGCCTATTGGACATAGCCGGAGAACTGGTTCGCCGGGGCATAATTGACAAAAGGGGAAGGCTGGTCCGGAACGAAAGCTCCGGCGCTGAAACTTCAATTTCCCTTCCTAAAAAAATAACAGAAAAAATTAAGCCGCTTGAAGGCAAAAACGCCTTCTTTATTACCGATACGGTTTACCTTTCCCAAAAAGATATACGCCAGATTCAGCTTGCAAAGAGCGCCATTAGATGCGGTATTGAAATGTTGCTTCTTCACTTCGGGCACAGCGCCGCTGATGTTGAAAGGGTAATAATCGCCGGATCTTTTGGCTATCATCTTAACGAAAAAAGTCTCGTAAATATCGGGCTTCTTCCGTCCAGCTTTTTGGGAAAAATTTCTTTTGCGGGAAATACTTCTTTATCCGGCGCCGCCGCCTTTCTTTTGAACAGGTCCTTTAGGGAACAAATGAAAGAGGTAACCGTTAAAGTTGATAAAGTGGAGCTTGCCCAGGATGCCGAATTTGAACGGACTTTTATTAAATATATGGGCTTTTGAACATGGGTACCATTCTTGCGGATTTTGATCCCAACGCCTATTGCCCGGGCCATATTACAGGCAGGGAAATTCATACTAAAATAATAGCTTTCCCGCAGAATTTTGTTACCGAGGCGGAATCTCTGGGCGCAAAAACAAACAAGACATCAGGCGGTTTTGAAACAGTCCGGGTTCTGTTTAATCAGCCCGGGGAACTTTATCAATTGCCCAATCTGGCCCGCGGCGGGAAGGCAAAAGAGGTAATCAGGCGGATAAAAGAAACGCTGGAACCCACTGACGATACCTTAGCCGGCACATTGAGGGAAAAAACGGTTCTGCTTAAAGTTAACGGCCCCTATTCAATTTTGGCCTCCCTGATTGAGCCGCGGTTGTTTTACCGATGGCTTGGGAAAGAAAGACGCGCGGTTCATGCGGCTCTGGAAAAAATAACAACCGGTCTTGGGGAGTATATTCAAGGAGCGGTGAATGCGGGCGCGGAAATCATTTCCTTGGCTGACCCCTATGCCAATGTAAAAATTTTAGGAGAAAAATATTTTCTGGAATTCGCGGCCTGCCATTTATTGGATCTTTTGAATTTTATTTCCCCGGCAGTCAATTCAGCGGAAGCGGAAAAAAAAATTAAGCTGCATATTTGTCCCCATAATTCTGTCCCTCTCCTTGAATTGGGGCGCCTTAAAAAAAAAGAAACCCCTGTGGAATATGTTTCGTACATCAGCGCCCTCCTGGACTGGCCCCATTTCCGGAAGGGGCTTACCATAACGGGGGGCGAATGTATTTATTCCCGGAATATCAAGAAACTCAGCTTTCTTTTATATAACTGAACACCTCTTTCTCATACCACGATTCCCGGTAGGGAAGCGGCCTGAATCTTTGGATATTTTTATTGTACTGACTGTTTGAAATAACACGTTTGAGACGGTAGGCAATTTCAAAAGCGCCCGAATAGCCCATATAATTATTGCCCGGATTAAAAAGGGGCAGCACCGGAAGCCCGTGCTTTGCGGTGATATTGCCGCCGCCGGTATGCATAAGAATTACATCGGGCTTTAATCTCCGGATAAGGTTGGCCTGCTCAAAAGGATGCTGGGAAGCGATGTCAATATAGGTATCCCCCGATATTTCAAGGTCTTCCATTACGGGTTCCACAAAGTGATCTATGTGGTGGCTTTTGAGGCAGGCTATCTCCATACCCAAATCCTTGACGAGTTCGGCGGTAACAAAGATTCGCATTTCCCCGCCGGAAACATAGGCCCGCTTTCCCTTTAGGACAGCGCGATACGGTTCCAGAGCTTCATTGAGGGCCGCGTCTTCCTTTTCGATGAGGAGTTTGGCCTCTTCTTCAATATTAAAATGCCTGGCTATATTAAGAAGCCAGCGGGCGGTGCCTTTTCTGCCTATGGGCATGGTATCGATGATGTAGGGAATACCGTATTCATCATGAATATGCTTAACATAATAATCATCGTGAGTTCCGCAGATGCTTACATTAAGAGCCGCGTCAAGAACTTTTCTAAAATCCCCGGGAGATGCAAAACAGGGAAGGAAGTTGACATTAAGTTCCAGAGCGTTAAGAAGCCTTGCCAGTTCCAATTCATCGGGGCGCCCCATGGAACCAACGTTAAATACATTGACGGTGTGGGAATTTTTATAATTCCGGAGCAGGTCATCCAGCTTGTCGGGGACCGTCAGTTTTTCCCGCTCAATTCTTTTGCGGCTTAAATCTTTAAGAACGCCGTTATAAACCGCGTCGTAAGCTGTGGCCATAAGCTTGGTTTTAAAGCCTTCGCAGTTTACCGCCACCAGGTCGGCGGAAACGTCATTCTGCATTTCGTCCAGAATTTTATCCACATCATCGCCGATGATGGCCGGGACGCAGGTGGCGGCGACTACAATAGCTTCGGGCCTGAATTCACGGTCCGCCCGGATCACGGCTTCCCGCAGTTTTTTTTCGCCGCCGGAGATTACATCGCTTTCATCCAGGTTGGTAGAAATTTGAACGGTACTGCCCTGGGCCGGATCGCGGAGGCGTTTCATGGTTCTGGTAGCCCCCGCTCCGCCAACGGACCAGAAGCCGCAGCCCACAGGACCGTGGACAATCACCACTGTATTCCGCAGGGTGTTAAGCATGGCCAAACTCAGGGTAAACTGACAGCCAAAACTCTGGCCAAAGCTGCGGTTTGCCTGGTTAAAGCAACCGCCGTCGGGCCGTCCCAGGCGCTCCCGCAATTCCATACAGGTTCCGCAGAAGGCGGTTCCGGCCTCTAGCCTGTCTTCCCTGGGCGGCGCCGCCCGTTCAACTTTCATTGCCATATATTTCTCCTGGTACTTTTACTTTCGCAAAAAGTTTCATTGGACTTGCTCAATTGTTAGCGGGCGGCTACCAGCAGCGAAAAACTGTCTTCCGCCAGGGCGAGGCCGCCGTTAAATCCCGCATAGGTTTTATTGAATACAACCCTGTTTGTTACAGGAAAAGAAATTGCCAATAGGGGTATTCCCATTTCTTCGGCAAAATCCCTTTCGTAGATGCTGCCAAAGATCACCGACGGCGACAGGGGCTCATAATAAACATGATTCCTGTTGCGCTCCCAGGTTTCGCTAAAATAATGCCTCAAGGCATAAGCGTTGGCATTGTAAAATACTTTCGGCTCCAAACCACAGGCATAATTCTTAAAGCGCTTATCCAGGGCGGCCCTGTTCTCTTCGTTAACCGGATCGGTAACCATGACAAACCAGGGTATCCAGCCCAATTCGTCGGAAACAAAATTCGCAATTGCAGGAGCGTAATTGGAATCGGCGGCGATAATGCCGTAACGCTGAAGATCAACGTCATTGTAGGTATCGGCGATGCGCTCAAAATAATCAAAATAAATTTTTTCTTCGGTTTTGACAGCCCTGTCAATTGTGCCCTCATCTACCGAAAGAGCCCTGCCCACATTCCGTAAAAATGTTTCGGTCTGGAAAAAACCAACGGGCATTTGTTCCCGGACATAGGGAATGTCATGTACCGCTTTAAAAGCTTCCGCCGCCAGAGATGCGTATACATCGGACAAAACAATATTGAGGGCCGCGTCTCCGGCGTTGCGGAAATTGTCCAGAGTTTCTCCCTCACCGATAAATGTATTGGCCTCTATCCCGATAAGACCAAGAGCCCGTTTTATTTCTTTAAGATTGCCTTTGTAAAAAACATCATTCCCGGGAATAAGGCCCAAAACATTGACCTTTTTTTGATTTTTCGTTTTCTGTACCGGAATGTATTTTTTGATAAGTTTTTCAAAAACCAAATCATAGCCGTGCTGGGAATTACCCTTAAAACTGGGGGTCTGAACAGCCAGAACTTTTGCGGGAAGGCCTTCAAGATTTTCGGCCGTGTTCAGAATATCATCGCCTATCATTTCTACCTGACAGCCCGAAATGGCAATATAGAGATCCCCGTCTACCACTTCCATAGTGGTACGAATCTGTTCTTCCAGCCTGCTTTCTCCGCCAAAGATAATCTCCCTTTCAGAAACATTGCTGGACGGTGTGGAAGTAGCGCCGCAATAGCCTCCCCCAAGGTAGCCCGCGCCGGCATTTCCCCCTATGTAATAATTGTAGGCGCAGCCTGTGGCGGCATGCACAACAGGTATAGTACGATCCATAGCCCGCATGAACGCCAAAGCTCCGCCCAGGGCGCACACATACCGGGGCCTGTCAATAATTGTGCTCATAATATCTCCTCTCTAGTACCAGATAGCGCTTTTTGTCTTGGGAATTTCTTTCCATAGAACTGTAGAAAGGTAACGTTCACCTGTATCGGGAAGTATGGCCACCACGGTTTTGTCCCGGTTTTCGGTCCTGGCGGCAATCCTTGCCGCGGCGAAAGCTGCCGCTCCCGACGAGATACCCACCAGCAGCCCTTCCTCCCTGGCCAGCACCCTGGCGGTATCCACGGCCTCTTCGTTGCGTACCCGAAAAATTTCGTCCACTATCGAGAGGTCCAGCACATCAGGAATAAAGCCCGCGCCTATGCCCTGAATCTGATGCGGCCCCGGCTTGCCGCCGGAAATAACCGGCGAAGCGTCCGGCTCCACAGCCACAGCCAGCACATTGGGATTTTTTTCCTTCAGCGCTGCCGCCGCTCCGGTGATTGTACCGCCTGTTCCCACACCGGCCACCAGTATATCAACCTTACCGCCGGTGGCTTTCCAAATTTCCGGGCCCGTGGTCTTTTTATGGATTCCGGCATTGGCCGGATTATTAAACTGCTGGAGAACCAGACTGTCCTTAATCAAGGCATTCAGTTCCAGAGCCTTGTTTATCGCACCCTTCATGCCCAGGGAGCCGGGAGTCAGCACCAGTTCCGCTCCCAAGGCCAGGAGAAGCTGCCGCCTTTCAACGCTCATGGTATCCGGCATGGTGAGAATAAGCCTATAACCCCTGGCGGCGGCAACAAAGGCAAGACCTATGCCGGTATTACCGCTGGTAGGCTCGATGAGGACAGTACCCGCTTTAAGCAGGCCCCGGCTTTCGGCATCCTCAATCATGGCTTTGGCAATACGATCCTTTACGCTGGAAAGGGGATTAAAGTATTCCAGTTTAAAAAGGAGATCCCCGCCGTCAATCCCCGCCAGCTTTTTAAAGCGCAGGGGACGGAGCAGAGGCGTACCGCCTACCAGCTCGGTAAGATTATCTACAATAATATCCGCCATAGGCGCTCCTTATCAATTTTAAAAATATAAAATCTATATAAATACTAGGGAATAATAAAAGAAGCAATATTTTTTGTCAAGTAGGGCTCTTGAAAAGTACTTGTTTTTGAATTATCGTAATTGTATGGTAAATGCTCCAACAGGACCCGCACAATATTTGGCAAGATTCAGCGAACAGAGCATTGCGTGCAGTCAGTATGCCCTGGGCAAATTGGGCGTTGACCGGGCCCATTGTTTCCTCAAGATAGAGGAATATGTCATTATTTGCGTTCCTTTTCAACTGGGTTTTAAGAGATCCGTCTTTTTAACTTCCCTTTCCAAACAGGAGCTTACCTTTTTTCAGCGCTATGTAAACAGCGTTGTCGGGCTTTCCATAGCGTTTAACCTCCACGCGCGCTCCGGACCTATCAAATTTTTTATACGTTGTACCCTGGCCACTGTCGGTCAAATGAAAGGCC
>JAIRLQ010000040.1 GCA_031259345.1 Treponema sp. | reverse complement strand
CATTGGGATCATATTATGGGTTTTCCCATGTTTACCCCTCTTTTTATTCCTACTACAAAACTGCGCATACGGGGCCCGGTTTCCTATGATGACGAGACTTTGGAATCCATTATCGGCGCCCAGCTTTCGTATCGTTACTGGCCTGTGCGCCAGAGTGAGCTTGCGGCAAAAATAGAATACAGCCAGATCCGTGAGACCCTTCTGGACCTGGGCGGGGGCCTTACCGTTGCCGCCAAATTCCTCAATCATCCCATTTCCTGTTTGGGCTACCGTTTTGAGTTTGAAGGAAAGTCTATCGTTACCGCTTACGACCACGAGCCTTTTTATAATCTTTTCCCCACCGATCCTTTAGATCCCGCTTATGACGAGGACGCGGCAAGAGAGGGGGCTCTTGCCGTGGTGGAAGAAAATGAAAAAATACACCGGTTTTTTAAAGACGCCGATGTGCTGGTTCACGATGCCCAGTATACGGAAGAGGAATACCAACAGCACCGGGGCTGGGGTCATTCATCCTATGCGGAGAGCATCAGGACGGCGGAAGAAGCGGGTGTTAAAAAGCTGGTGTTACATCATCACGATCCCAACCGCACAGACGCACAGCTTGAAGAACTGGAAAAACACTATGCGGCATCCGTGTATTTAAAGGGAATGGAAGTGATGATGGCCAGGGAAGGGCTTGTAGTAGAAGCATAGGCCGGCCGCCGGTCCGCCGAATCCCTCTATATCGAAATAAAGAAAGAGGCCGCAGCGGCGGGGGGCGCGTGTGTCTGCTGTGGATCATTCGTGTGTCCACTGCGGATCATTTGTGTCTGCTGCGGATCATTCGTGTGTCTGCTACGGATCATTTCAAGGTAAAAACAAACAATAAAAATATATTTGACAACGGACAGGCTCTGGATATAAAAAATGAATCACCGTAAAATAAAACTAAAGGAAAGAACAATGGATTTAACCACAAGTATAGTTGGAAGCATTGCAATATTATCAGTATTTGTAGGTTTACCCGTAATAGTGTTTACATTTATACACAAAAATACACGAAACAAGAGAGAAAAAGAAATTGAAAAGTTAAAATATCAGAAAGAAATACTGGAATTGGAAATAGAGAAGGAAAACAAGCAGATAAAATTGTTAGAAGAAGAAAATAAAAAATTGGATAAAATAATTGACTTGTGAAATAACCAGCCGGGTTATTGAACAAGCCCAATATATGTTTTACAAAAGCCGGAACATTACCCGACGAGTAACAGTTTTAGGCTGTCAGGGCAGCGTTTCAAGGGCGAATACGTTTTTCCGTAATGGAATATCAGCGGCTTCACCCTTTTCCTCATAAAACGAAATAAACGCGGTTTTGTTTATTTCGGCCAGGGCGTCCGCGACGGCGTTGATCGCGATACGGTTTTGTTCCGCGGGCGTAAAGGCTCTGCAGGTGGGGCAGGTACACCAGTTTTTTTCTTCCCCCCTGTCCGGCCAAAGATGAAAAATCTTTACGCCCGGCGCGGAACGAAAAAATTTTGCCCCTTCCTCTTTTATAATTCTGATGGTTTCGGGATTGGTAGGGCAGAAATTAATATCCTTCCGGCGCTTGCCCCCTTCCATGCGAAAAAATTCCCGGTGAAAAAGAAAAAGCTTTCTGGGAAGCAGCCGTGAAAGCTGCCAGCCCCCGGCTTCAAGTTCCAGCGCGTAATCCCCGGCTGTTTTCCCGGCCTGAATGGGGCTCTCCAGGGGAAAGACCAGGGCGTCGTATTTATTCCTGGCAGCCCAGGCAATAAGGGCATCCGGTTTTTTCGCCCGCCGGAGGTAAGGGGTTTTTGCATCAACAACAAAACGCTTCCAGGGAATGTCTTTTGGCCCCCCGCCGGAATAATTTGAAGGGCTGTAAACCCCGCCGCTTTTAAGCGGGTAGATCATATCCGCTTTTAGGGCGGGGGAAATTTCTTTCCCCCGCAACTCCCGCCCGTCCGGCTGCGGCCAGCGAAAGCCCAAAGCGGAAAGAAAGTCGTAAACGCCGTTGCAAAGCCCCCGGCCGGACTCGCCGTAAATTTCGATACGCCTTTCCCCCGCCCGCCAGCTAAATCCGTTGCGCTGGGGCCCGGCATCGCCGGCGTTAAGGATAATTATTGGCGCTTCTTCCGGCGGCGCAGGACCCGCGGCATCTTCAATCCGGGGCGGGGCAAAAGCAGCCCCGGGCAGTTTCCGCAAAAGCCCGACACACCCGCAAAGATCCTCCGCGCATTTCCTAACCCCCTTTACGCCTTTTGGCGCAAGGATTACCCACTCTTTGGAAACGTCAAAATTCGGCATTGTTTATTGTTTCTGTCCGGCGCACATTGAAGCGCGGCAGCGCCCTTTTATGATTTTTCCCAGGGGAAGGTAAAGTTCACTTTCCACTCGTCCCTGGCAGCTTCAAGAGATTTTCGCACTGCCGGATTTAAGGGAATCCCCTTTTCCTTCCGCTCCAGGTAGGCGATATATTCCTTTTCGCCCGCGGTGTAAATGCGATCCTGGCCCGCGGCCTTTTTCGAGGCCCGTAAACCCCGCAAAATATCCCCGGCGGTTTTTTTAAAAGTTTCGGGATCGGTAAAAGCCTCAATCTTGATAGCCATGAAAAAGTGCCCAAAATGATAGGGCCGGTGGCTGCCGTCGCTATTCATGCCCGTAAGGGTCTTAAGGAAAGAACCGCCCTGCAGCGCCGCCGAAAGAACTTCCACAACCGCGGCATAGCCGTAACCCTTGTAACCCGCCAGCTCTTCGCCTATACCCCCCAGGGGCGTAAGGGCGCAGGTGCCTGCCACCAGGCCCTTGAGGGCAATGTTGGGGTCTGTTACCGCCTCGCCCTTTTCGTCGATGACCCAGCCCGACGGCATGGCCTTGTTGATCCTTGCGTAGTGCTCGATCTTGCCCCGCTGGGTGATGGACGTGGCGCAGTCAATCACAAAGGGGAATTCCTCGTCCGTGGGAAAGCCGATGGTGAGGGGGTTAGTGCCCAGCATATTTTCCACTCCGAAAGTAGGCGCGATTGACGGCCTGGCGTTGGTGCCGGTAAAACAGATCATGTCCTCTTTGGCCGCCATGAGCGCATAGTAGCCCGCGATGCCGTAGTGGGTGGAGTTCCTTACCGCCACCATGCCCAGGCCGCAGTTTTTGGCCTTGTCAATCGCCATCTGCATGGAACGCACGCCTATAACATGCCCCATGCCGTCGTGTCCGTCGATGACCGCCGTGGCGGGGGTTTCCCTTATAATCTCGAAATCGGTCTTTACAAACTGAATCCCCTCTTTAATGCGATCCAGATAAATAGGCTTGAGCCGCCCCACGCCGTGGGAATCAATACCCCGCTTATCCGACTCAATAAGCACATCGGCGCACGTGGCGGCCTCGTCCGGGGGAACCCCGGTGGCAATAAAGGTGAGCCGCATGAATTCGCGCATTTCGTCAAAAGCTGCATATACCGTTTCGTTAATTTCAGGCAAGATAATCCTCCATGTTACTGATTAGCGTCTGTCCACAAAGCCGGTTACTTTGCGGACAGACTTTGCATTTTCTCGCCTAACGGCTGCGAAAATACGTTTTTTAAGGAAGTTTGCCCATAATGTAGACACATGATGGATAAACTTTAATTATAGTATAGCAAAAAAAGGGGCCTGTTTCCAGACCCCGCAAACCTACGGTTCGATGTATTTGCCCGTTTTATTGCGCACATACGTTATTAAAGCGGCGCCAAAAAACGCCCGATGCCTTTTAGCGCCCGCTTACGGGACAAGCACCGTGATAACCGCGGTCCAGGGGCCCATGAGGCCGGTTTTGGTTTGCCAGCAGGCGGCGTAGGCGCAGCGTTTGCCCTGGTCTTCGGGTTTGAGGGGCAGCGCTTCGCCGTCTTCCAGGACGCATTTATCCGCTAATCCAAACAGGACGCCCGGGCGCATCCCCGGCTGGGTGCTAGATGGACGAAACTCCTCCCGCGCTGCGCGCCAATTTTTGTTTTACGTTTATTGCCTTAGGGTTACGTTTTCGGCGTATGGCATTATCCTGGTCGTCGTTTCGCCATACGCACCGCCGGTGAAGCCGCCCGGCGTCCTGTTTGCGTTACCGGCAAATGCGTTTGCTTGTGATGGGGTGAGGAGCATACCAGCCGTCAACAGGCTTATTCCTGTGTTTGTTGCATTTAAGATTCCACTGTAATGAGGAATGCGGCTTTGCCCGGCGTCCTGTTTGCGTTGCCGGTAAATGCGGTTGCTTTATGGTGGGGCGGGAGCCCGCCCGATAAAGCGCGCGAGCAGGTGCGGCAATGGCTGCCGCAGGTGCGGCAAAAGCTCCTTTTGCGGCATAGAGGCCGCTTATATAGTT
>JAIRLQ010000027.1 GCA_031259345.1 Treponema sp. | reverse complement strand
TTTAACAGGTCGCCCCTGGCTTCTTCCCAGTTTTTGCCGTTTTCCCTGGCAAGCATGTGGGTAAGCTCGTCCATGTGTACAGCAAGCAGGTCCCGGAATTTATAGAGTGTCTCGACGCGCTTTGGGCAGGGGGTATCGCTCCACGCGGGAAAGGCGGCTTTTGCCGCGGCGATGGCACTTTCCACCTCGCCTTTGGTACAACAGGGGGTCTGGGCGATAACTTCCCCGGTGGAAGGATCGTAAATGTCCATGTACGTGCCGCTTGAGCTTTCTACGAACTGTCCGTTAATAAAGGGTTTGAGTTTTTCAACTGCCATTGATGTTCTCCAAAAAATAAAAATACGTTTTGCCGGTAACGGTTTGTTCGGACCGTTACAACACAAATTCCTGAATTGACAACCACGCTTCCGAAAATTGTGACAAGGTCCGCTGGGATAACCCATAGGACAGAAATTCCGACGGCTTCATTCCGTCAGGTTCGTAGGCCCTGACAAATTCGGGTATTTTACAAAGCCGCTCGATAACGTCTTTGGGAACAGGAGTATCGAAAATCTCCTTAAAAGGCGGACTTTCTTTTGCAAGAAAATCCTGGATATTGGCGGATATAGACATAGTCATATCCATTCCCGCAAGATCAAGTGTATGATAAGCCCCCCGCATACCTGCCGGCATCAGTTGGGATCTATACGATTCATCTTTTATGATCTCATAGGCGCGTTTAATAACTGCAGTACCTGCCTGAATAATATCCGATTCGGCCAGATTACCGCGGTTGTCCAGAGCTATATCTCGAATATAATCATCCTGACGACCTACCATGACAACCGAAAAGGCCTGCCCGAGCTTTATTCCTGCTTTTTCCGCCTTGGCGGCTCCAAGGGTTTGGCGCTTGGCAATTTCTACCGCCTGGGGAACAGAAAACCCCACGGTACCTACGGTTGTTATTCCCAAAGAGGCGCATTCTTCCATAACTTCAAGTCCTGCGGCATTAGCCGGAATTTTTACGGCAATGTTTTCCGTCCACTTGTTAAGCCGTTTTGCCATTTCAAACATTTTTTCCGCGTTTCCCTGTAAAGCCGGGTTAACCTGCGCGCAAACATACCCTTGTTTACCACCGCTTGATTTATAAACAGGCAGGAATTTTTCCGCGATTGCGGTAGTTATGTGTCTGATGATTTCTTCCGTTTTTTCATCGGATTTTAGATTCGGATTGATATTCTTTAAGTAGGGCCGCCAAAAATCCGGATCCCCATACAGAGATCGTCTAACCAAGGGAGGATTTGTCGTTGCCCCGGTGGCGCCGTTTTCAATATAGCCGTCCATGTTCCTGTAAACAGCGGAATCGGTCCACCAATAGGATTTAGTTTTAG
This sequence comes from Treponema sp., assembly GCA_031259345.1. Classification (GTDB taxonomy): domain Bacteria; phylum Spirochaetota; class Spirochaetia; order Treponematales; family Breznakiellaceae; genus JAIRLQ01. Next base: position 1,203 of record JAIRLQ010000027.1, on the reverse strand, counting down.
AAAGCCATCTAAGGTAACTGTTTTCAGCCATGCACATCTCCTAAAAATGAATTTTGCGTAAACTCAGAACCAACGTTGGGATTTTTCCGTACTTCCGTAGGTTTCCAACGGCGCCCAACCTGTCCATAAAAACTGCGACAGGGTACGCTGCATAACCCCAAACGTGATAAAATCTTCGGGACGCTGTCCGTTGACTTCGTATGCCCGCCTAAATTCCTTTACCTGTAACAGTTCTTCAATAATTTCTTCATCAATTTTTTCATTAATATGTTCTTCCCGGACAAGATCTTCACTGTTAACCAGGTGTTGTACCCGAGCCTGCAGGGAAAAAACCATTTTTGCTCCTGCCATTACCGATAAATGATGGGAGCCGCGCAATCCGGCGGGCATAATAAGGGCCGGACTTCCCTGTTCCTGAAGAATATGGTAAGAACGCTTACATACCGCATTCCCTGCCCAAAGGACGCTTTCCTTTTTGATTGGGAGTCCGTTATCTTCAATAACTTCCATGAGATATTCGTCCAGCCGCCCTCCCTGTTGCACGATAAAACAAGGGCGAGGAGGTATTCCGTTCTTCTTTGCCCGCTCTAGCCCCCGTTCATAGGCCCGGCTTGCGGCAAGTGCCTGGGAAACGGAAAAATTTAATGTTGTGCATACCGCGATGCCCCTGGCGGCTAGTTCTTCAATCACCGGCAGGGCCGCTCTGGTAGTTGGCAGTTTTACGGCGATATTTTCCGCCCAGGAAGCGTAATGCAGTCCCTGTTCAAGCATTTCTTTGGTATTGCCGGCATTGGAAGGATTCACCTGGGCAAGGGCATAACCGTGCCGGGCCTGTGTTTTCTCAAATATGGACTTGAATTTTCCCGCCGCTTCCAGGGCTATTGCTTTAAGCAGGGCTTCTACCCGGGATGTTCCGCTCATGTTGCCGGGTATTTTGGCGAGTTCCGGAGCCCAATGGCCGGGATCCGCTTCCAGGGCCTTAAAGCTGCCCTCCCCGCTGTGGTTCCGCACATACACCTGGTAGATAAGCTTATTGCGCAGGGAAGTATCGGTATGGTCCGCCATGATCCTATTTGACCGTAAAGGGAACGCTTTTTCAAGGGATAAACCCCGGGCCTTGCATAAAACCGGGCCGGACGCGCCGTGGTCTTGCGGGCCATGAGGAAAAGTCTACTGCTCATAATAGAACACTATCCGGTGATA
>JAIRLQ010000002.1 GCA_031259345.1 Treponema sp. | reverse complement strand
CGCCGCGATTCAAAAGGCTTTCCATGACTTTGGAATCGGGATTTTCAGGGTCGAATCCGCCGATGCCGGAAACGGCCGCTTCGTCTTCACCGTTGACGAGGATCTCGACTGCTCGGGGCTTCCGGACACTTCGGATGTGATCTGCGTGTATGACGAAGGCTTCATCCAGGGAGTGCTGGAATCCTTTAGCGGGAAGGGCTTTGATGTAAAAGAAATTGACTGTTGGTGTACCGGTTCCCGTACCTGCCGTTTTGAAGCCAAGGCAAAAGCATCTTAAAGAGGGGGCTCCCAGCAGCCTGTTGCGATGGAAGAGAAAGAGTACCCTGCCCTGGAGCACATACGGAGACTCCTCAAGGATAATGTTCCCCCTCCGCTGGAGGGCGAGCTTGTGGAGCTTCCGTACTTTAAAGAGATCCATGAGGAGCTTAAGGGAATCAGGGAGATAATGTATTCCTTTTCAGCCGGAGATTTTTCCCCTTGCATAAAAGTCCGGGGGATCATCCCCGGCTGTATGAAAGCCCTCCAGTCCCGGCTTCAGCACATGATTTGGCAGGTACAGCAGGTACAGAACGGCGATTTTTCCCAAAAAGTTGAATTCCTCGGAGAATTCTCCGATGCCTTTAACCGCATGACCGCCCAGCTTAACTCCACCCTCAAGGCCCTTACAAACAAGGAAAAGGCCCTTTCGGCCCTGGCCGAAAATCTCCGCAACGAGGTGAATCTCCGCAATTCCGCCATGGAAGCCCTGGAAAAAAGCGAGTCCCAGTTCAAATACCTGGCGAGCCATGATCCCCTCACCGGGGCCCTTAACCGCCGTTCTTTTATGGAAAAGGCTTCCGTGGAGTTGAATAATATCCTCCTGGGGGTTCCCTGCGGCATTATAATGATGGATATTGATCACTTTAAAAATTTTAACGACAGCTTTGGGCATCTTGCCGGAGACGAAGCCCTGCGGCATGCCGTAAGGATTATACAATCCCTTCTTAGGAAGAACGATTTTTTGGGCCGGTACGGCGGCGAAGAGTTTGTCTTTCTTTTCAGCAGGGCTGATGAAACTACAGGGCTTGCCATTGTGGAACGGGTCAGGGAGGCCATCGAGAAAAACCCCGTAAAACTTGAGTCGGGGCCTGTAAGCATAACCGCCAGTTTTGGTCTTGCAATGGCGGAAGAGTATCTGCAGGCCCAGTCCCTTCCTGACAATTATATTGAAACCCTTATCAACAACGCCGACAGCGCTCTCTACGAGGCAAAAAGATCAGGCAGAAACCGGGTGGCCTGTTATAAGCCCAAGAGCATAGTATATTGACAAAGGAGAAACGGGATTATGAAAACTGTTCTTGTTGTGGACGATTCACGTATCATGCGGAATATCGTAAAAGCCACCTTTTCCCAACTTCGTATTCCCTGTCAATTTCTTGAGGCAGGAAACGGAAAGGACGCCCTAAAAGAGCTTCAGTCCCAGGAGATACATCTGGTGCTCCTTGACTGGAATATGCCGGAGCTTTCGGGGATAAATTTTCTTAAAACGGTTAGGGCTATGGAGCAATACAAAAAACTGCCCATCATTATGGTTACCAGTGAGGCTGCCAAGTATAATGTAATAGAGGCCCTTAAAAATGGCGCCACCGATTATATTATCAAACCGGTAAACGAAAAAATGTTTTTTGAAAAACTTTCTAAAGTAACAATTTAAAGGGCATCAAAAAAGAGCCAAATTATGGAAAAGTATAGAGGCTTTCCCAAAACTTCAGTTTTTGGGAAAGCAACCTTAGATTTATATTCAACCGTTTATTGATGTCTGCAAGAAGGAAAGTTATAAATGGCTTCCAGGCCCAAAACAACTGATTTAAGTACAGAGAGGAAAAAAAATCGTTCCCTAAAACTTCAGTTTACCCTCTTCTTTGTGTTTTTTATCATTGCAATCTACGCGGTGGTTGGCGTTACATCACTGCAGCAAGTAGTGGGGATTACCGAAGCCATCGGGGCGCAGTTGGGTATTCCGGTAGTAAACGAAGCCGCAGATATCATCAACAGCAACGACTTTATACGCCTGAGTAAAACCCTTGACCCGGAAGATCCGGCTTACGAAAGAATGCGTCTTAAACTTCTGGCCCTTAAAGAAGAAAGCGACGCGATCTCCCTTTATACCATGGTTCCCGTTGAAGGGGACGAATGGATGTACATTGTCGATGGCAGCACCGCCCCGGACGACGAAAAAAACTTTTCCGCCCTGGGCGATATAGAAGAAATGACAAACATTAAGGTCATGCAGCGGGCTGTCAATACCCGTTCCATCCAGATAAGCGGCCCGGACTTTGCGCCGGACTACGGCTGGCTTGTTTCGGTATACAGTCCCATTTACAATTCCAACCGGGAAGTAATCGGCCTTATCAGAGCGGATTTCCGTGCCCAGGCTGTTTATGACCGCCTTTGGGTCCGGATTATACGGCAGCTTATTCTTTCAATTGCTTTTGCCGCGGTAGGCCTTACGGTTTACCTTATAATGCTGAACAGTGTCAACAAACAAAACCTCCGCCTTCTGGAACTAAAGGAACAGGCCGAGAGCGCCTCCACCGCGCTCAGGATAGAGAGAGACGCGATTATCGCCATGAAGGGCAATCTCAGCGCGGGCCTTTTTCTTATGAATGAGAAATATATCATACAGCCCCAATATTCCAGGGTTTTGGAAAATATTCTGGAAATAGCGGATTTGCAGGGTAAATCTTTTGTAGAACTTCTTGGGGATTCACTTAAAGTCAAAGAACAGGAAAGCCTTAAAGATTATTTTGATATGATCTTTAAACGCGCCTTCGATGCCGCCATGCTGGAAGACATCAACCCCCTTTCGGAATTCACTTACAAGAGCATTGCTACAGGGGCCGTTAAAACCCTGAAGGCGCTCTTTACTCCTATTGACCGGGAAGGCGGAGAAACAACCGTTCTTTGTGTTATCGAAGATATTTCCAAAGAAAAAGCCCTGCAGCGGCAGCTTGACGAAGAAGAAAGCCGGCGCGGGGAAGAAATGCGGGTGCTTTTTGAAGTAGTCCATGTAGAACCTCATGTGTTTAGCGATTTTATAGAAGATACGAAATACGAGTTTGAAAGAATCAATGACATTCTTAAAAACAAGAGGCTTTCCACCAGGGAAGCGGTAATAGAAATCTACCAATCTGTGCATGCTATTAAATCCAATGCCGTTATCCTGGGACTTTCCAACTTTGGTGAAAAGGTTCATAAGCTGGAGTCGGAAATAAAAGAGTTTCAGGATCAAAAAGAAATCTCTATGGAAAACATGATTCACCTGGCGGTAGAGTTGGAAACCCTGATGAAGGAACGGGACAGATACCGGGATATGGTAGAAAGATTACGATCTTTCTCCAGCGGGGATACGCGGCGCCAGGACAGGCATGTGCTTATTGAAACTTTAAACAAAGCCTGCCAGAAGGCGGCCCAGGACCAGAAAAAGAAAGTTGCCCTTGTGGTAGAAGATATCGACGGAACCGTGATGCAGCAGGGGCCCAGGCGTGTTATTAAAGAAGTGTTAACCCAACTGGTGCGCAATTCTGTTACCCATGGAATAGAAAGCCCGGAAGAACGGAAAAAGGCGGGCAAAAAAAACGAAGGCTGCATCAAACTTTCCATCAAAGCCGAAAACGGCCTTATCCACATAGTATTGTCCGACAACGGCAGAGGTCTTGATTTTGACAAGATCCGCCAAAAAGCCCTTAGCCTTGAGCTGCTCCCCGCTGAAGCAAAAATCGAAAGGGACGACCTTGTAAAGCTGATCTTTTCCCCCGGCTTTTCCACTGCCGGCCAAACGGGCATGCACACCGGCCGGGGAATCGGCCTGAATCTGGTACAGGACAGAATACAGGAACTTGACGGCTCCATTAAGGTTCAAACAGAACCCGGGAGGGGCACGGTATTTAATTTGTATATCCCCATGAAAGGTTCAAAAGGAAAGATATGATTTGCAGTGAAGAATACATAGAGGCTGTCCGGAAAGTTTGTCATTTTTTGTCCACACCTTGTATTTTTTGGCTTTCCTTTGGCGTTTTTGTCCTTGCGCTACTTTTCGTCTTTGCCGTGTTCATTCTTCCTGTTATTGCCGTAAAGGTTATCCTTGTCAGAAGAAAAACCGACGTGCCCCTCAGCCTGAGTGAAGAAGAAAAGGAAAGACTCTGGATAGAAACCAAAAACAGTGAAATTGTGCAGATTAGATCTGCCGACGGGCTCCTTTTAAACGGCTATTACCTGGGGGCCGGCGGGGCTTCGGGTGGGGACATGGCTATTATTGCCCACGGTTACCGGGGGGAAGCAAAACAAATGGGCCGCTATGCCCGGTTTTTTTACGAAGCCCTGGGTTTTTCGGTTCTTCTTCCGGATGCCCGGGCCCATGGAAAATCCCAGGGTACATACATTGGTTTTGGCTGGCCCGAAAGGCTGGACTATCTCCGCTGGATCGACCTGGCGTTAAAACGGGGCGCGGGACGCATAGTCCTTTTTGGGGTTTCCATGGGCGCCGCTACGGTTATGATGGCCTCCGGGGAAAAGCTTCCGCCCCAGGTTAAGGCAATTATTGAAGACTGCGGCTATACTTCGGCGTTTGAGCAGATCTGCCATGTGATAGGGAGAAAATACCACATAAAAGGCGATTGGCTGACGCGGAAAAGTTCCAAAGCGGCCAAAAAAAACGCGGGCTATTCTTTTGAGGAGGCGTCCGCGGTGGAACAGTTAAAAAAAACCAAAGTTCCCGTCCTTTTTATTCATGGCGAAGAAGACCAGTTTGTGCCCTTCCCTATGGTTCAAACCCTGTACGATGCCTGCGCTTCGGAAAAAGAGCTGTATACGGTAAAAGGCGCGGGTCACGGTTTTTCCTACGAAGTTGCCTCCGGTGAATACGAAAACAGAATCCGCCAGTTTATAAAAAAACATCTCCCCTAAAAGCAATGTAAGCGCATTTAGCCCGCCCAAGAACGGCGCGCCCTGTAAAAGGCCTCCCTTGTTACAGGCCGCCTATAGCATGTATACTATTTATTGATGAAAACTGAAATCTTTACCTTTTGTGATTTTGCCCAGCAGAATGGCGGTAAGCTTACGATAGTAGGTACTTTTGACACCATTATTTCCAGGGAATTTCCCTGCGCCCATCCCATGCTTTCGGTTGTTATCAGACTGCGTTTTGACTTATCCGAATTTGATGATCATACCTTTAGGATAGAAACCAGGGATCTTATAGGCCGCATGACCATAGATCCAATACGGGGCAATATCGGGGTTAAAGACGGGGACAATACCACGGCGGTTTCAAACATGGTTTTTACCGTGTCTAACCTTCGTTTTGAAAACGCCGGATTAATCTATTTTATCCTGTACATCGATGATAAAGAAATCGCTTCCATACCCCTGTATATCAAAAAGGGCTAGCAGTTTGTTGCATTTGTCCGCGAAAAAGGCCATATCCAACAAGTAAAAATAGGGAAAATTATTTATAAATCCAGTCTAAGTTTGCATGCCACCTGCGCTTGCTTACAAAATCTGATATTTTGAGACTGCCTCAATTATAAATTTTTAAGATTTTTGGAAATTTTGTAACTATTTAGTTACCAATTGAATACTTGAATACGATCCGGTTAATTAGAGCCTGTCTGTAATGTGGACATTATGGACAGGCTCTAATTAGTCTTCCCCTGATCTTGTTGGTTTTCATATTCTATAATGCGATTCACCTTGGGCGCAGAATGTGAAACCGGATCATACGACAAAGAAAGATACGTCCTTACAAGGCACTTTGCCAGCTCAGAACCTGTAACCTGGGAACCTATTGTCATTATGTTTGCGGCATTACTTAATGAAGCTCGTTCCGCCTGATACACGTTACTCACACACGCAGCATAAGCGCCTTTAACTTTATTAGCTGCTATAGAAACGCCAATGCCCGTTCCGCAAATGAATATACCCCGCTCACAGATACCCTTTACCACATCCTCAGCGGCTTTAAATACCATATTAGCATAAATTGGATCATCACTGCCGTAATCTACCACCTCGTGTCCCAGTTCTTTAATGAAAGGGATCAAAATATTTTTTAACTGCACGGCATTTGGATCACACCCTATTGCTATTTTCATATTCTCCTCTCAGTCTACCAAAAAGATACATTTACACCAGCATGAAATAAATTCTGAATATTGGACTTGTTCAATACCCCGGTTAGCTTTTGGGAATGGCTTTAGCGTCCTCCTAGACTTCCGATTATTCTAATCCGGTAATAAACCACCTGTCAAACAAAATAGATTTCACTTGTTATTAATTTAATTTAAAATCTCACTTACCCTGGAATACCGTATTAAGCATTTTTATAATTTTTTAAAAAAACCTTAAGATTTTGCAATTTATAAATAGTTTTCCATTATATGAGAGGAAAATGCGGTATGCTGGTATTAGACGGAAAAGAAGCTGACCCCGTCCCAAAGCCCGAGGCCAGATCCCAACTTTTAGAGAGCCGCTGATTAATTCTCGATTGAATTAATCAGTACTTCCTTAACTTTTTTTACCTTTTAACGGCTTGGTTACCGGCGCTGTTTTGACCGCCCCGGTCGTTTTGGGCTTTGCCGGCGCTGTTTTTGCCGCCCCTGCCGTTTTGGGCTTTGCCAACACTGTTTTTGCCACCCCAACCGTTTTGGACTTTGCCGGCGCTGTTTTGACCGCCCCGGCCGTTTTGGACTTTGCCGGCGCTGTTTTTGCCGTCCCTGCTGTTTTGGGCTTTGCCGGCGCTGTTTTGACCGGGGCCTTTTTCACGGCGGCATTTTTTGCCGGACCAGCCTTTGCCACAGCCTTTTTTGCCGGGGCTTTCTGGGCCGGGGCCTTCTGAGCCGTGGACCTAAGCCGCTCAACTTCACGCAAAGTCGGCGGTTCCGCACCCTGCCGGGAGCAGACCAATGACGCCGCCTTGTTGGCAAAGAAAAGAGCCGCATACAGTTCCTGCTCCGTCAGGTTGGCCAGGGCGGAACGGCTCATTTTTTCTTTCTTTTCCAGCCAGGCAAGAAAAGCCCCATGGAAAGTATCCCCCGCGCCGATGGTGTCAAGCACCGGCAATTCCACAACCGGCGCGCTGGCACGGGTTATACTGCCATCGTTTCGGCGCAAAAGAGCCATAGCCCCTTTTGCGCCCAGGGTGGTAATGACCAAACGGGGCCCCATGGCAAGGATCTTTTGAAGGGCCTTCTCAATTTCCAGGCCGGGATAGATAAACTCAAAGTCCGCGGCGGAAATTTTGGCTATAGTGGAAGCGGAAATCCATTTTTCAAAGCTTTTTATGTAGGCTTTTTTATCCTGAATCATAAAAGGCCTGATATTGGGGTCGAAAGAAATGACCGGAGCATCCTTTCCCTGACCCTGCAGGGCGTTTTCCCTAAGGATAAAGACTTCAATTGTGTTTGAAATCGGTTCCATAGTCATAGAGATGGAACCAAAAACTATGCAATGCGTATCCGCGGGCAGTTTTTGGGGCAAATCCTCTATATCCAGCGAGCGATCCGCGGTTCCTTCGGTATAAAAAACATACTGGGGCTCCTTCCCCTTTGAGAGCTTTACAAAGGCCAAAGTGGAATTCCGCGGGGAACGAATCAGCAAATCAGCGGCAACGCGGTTATCTTTCAGGCGTTTCGTCAGAATCTCGCCGAAAAAATCCGTAGAAAATTTGCCCATAAAGCACACAGGTACACCCAAACGGCCGATAGCGACAGCCGTGTTGAAGGGGCTGCCGCCCGGAAAAGGCAGAAAACCATCGCCCCGGCCGGGAATATCAGCGCGGACCATGTCTATTAAGGCTTCACCGCAGCATATGATCATAAACTACTCCTATTGTCTTCTATCACCATTCTAAGCTATTATAGGGTAGATTGACAAGTTTAGGAGACCCCAATGCGGGGGAAAGATCGTCAAATCTGTAATAAAACAAACAACTAACAAGCTGGTAAGAACATGTCAAAGGGAATAGCCGCCAATATCATCAAAAATTATTTCAAAAACCGCCTTAAAACGGCGGAATTTGCAATCACCAATGCCTGTATTGCCAAATGTTCCTTTTGCGAAATTTGGAAACAGCAGCCCAAAGTCTTTGTAGACAAGGAAAACGCCCTGGCGGCTATCGACAAACTGGCGGACATTGGAACTGTCCATGTTACCATTACAGGCGGCGAACCCCTGATGCACCCGAATATAACGGATTTTGTCGAACGGGCGGCTTCGCGAAACATGCATAACGCCGTGCTGAACTCCGCCCCACTCCTGCTTTTGCGGAACAATATCGTCCGGCGCCTTGAGGACTCGGGCTGCGACATGATAAGCATCTCTTTCGACTCCGGGGATCCGGTAATTATGGCGGAATCCCGTCAAATTCCTTTTATTATGGAAGACATGGCCAGGGCTATGGAGCTGATCAAAAAAACCCCTATTACCACTATGGCTTCCGTTTTGATCTGGAACGATAATTATGACAAGCTTGAGGAGGTCTGCGCCAAGGCGAAAAACATGGGCTTCGATTTTGTTTCCCTTAATTATCCGACTTTTTCACAGTCAAAGGTATACCCCCTTGGGGGCGAAGGCATAAGCCTTTCCCGGGAAAAGGTAATTCAGGGCCTTGAATCGGCTATTGCTTTAAGCAAAACCGGCAAATTCAGCATCATTAATTCCCCCGCGTCCATGCGGAATATCATCGAATACCTTAAAGATCCCGCGAAGGTAAAGTATACATGCCTGGGAGGCTCCCGGGTGTTTTTTGTGGATTGGTTTTTCGATGTCCGGCCCTGCATGCAGCTCCCTACAGTGCTGGGAAATATCTTTAATATGGGAGAAAAAGACTTTAACCGGCCGCCCTGTAACGACTGCAATATGAGCTGGTACCGGGATTTTTCCGCCCTGTTACATGGTTTTTCATCTCTGCCTGTTTGGCTCGATTCCATAAGGTCAATGAAAGCGATTCATTAGCTTTGCGGTTGAAGAATAGACATTTTTAAGATACGGTAAACAATGATTTCGTTAAAAGGAATTTCCAAACGTTACGGAGAAGTACAGGCAGTCAGAAAAGTTGATATTGCCGTGCCCCCCGGAAGCATATACGGCATAATCGGGAAAAGCGGGGCGGGTAAATCCAGCCTTCTCAGGGTGATGAGCCTCCTTGAAACGCCCGATACCGGCGAAGTGTATTACCACAACGAGCGGGTTGATACTCTGACAGGACCGGCGCTGCTCGAAAGGCGGCGTAAGATGGGTATGATCTTTCAGAATTTTAATTTGCTTGCCTCACGGGACGCCGCGGGAAATATTGCCTATCCCCTGGAAATCGCCGGGCTCCACAAAAAACAGATTGACAGGCGGGTGGACGAACTCTTGGAAATGGTACAGATTCGGGATAAACGCAAAGCCCGGCTTAGGGACCTTTCCGGGGGGCAGAAACAGCGGGTGGCTATAGCCCGGGCGCTGGCGGCAAATCCGGAAGTTCTTTTTTGCGACGAAGCAACCAGCGCCCTGGACCCCCAAACCACCCGTTCCATCCTCAGCCTCATTCGGGAACTCCACGATGCCCTCAATCTTACGGTAGTGCTTATTACCCACCAGATGCTGGTTATACGCTCAATTTGCGATACGGTCGCCGTAATGGACGAAGGCCTTATTGTCGAAGGGGGCAGCGTTGACGCGGTATTCAACAAACCCCAAACCGCCGCCGCAAAGGAGCTTGTTCATGTTTGAAAAAATAATTACTATACTGCCCCTCTTGCCCGCTTCTACCGGCGAAACCCTTTACATGACTTTTGTTTCTACCATTCTCGCCTGCGTTATGGGCTTCCCCCTGGGGGCTTACCTTTACAACGCATCTCCCGCGGGTCTCAAACCCCGTCCGCTTATTTACAATGCCCTTTCGCGGGTGGTAAATATCCTCCGCTCCCTTCCCTTTATCATATTGATGATTTTACTTATCCCCGTATCCCGGCTTATCATTGGTACCAGCATTGGGCCCACGGCGGTAATTATCCCCCTTTCCATTGCGGCAGCCCCTTTTGTGGCGCGTATTTCAGAATCCGCCCTTGGCGAAGTTGATGCCGGGGTTATAACCGCCGCCAAGGCAATGGGTTCTACCAACATGCAGATCATGCTCAAGGTATTTATCCCCGAAGCAATGCCTGCTTTGGTGTCAGGGCTTGCCCTGACCATTATCAATCTTATAGGCTATTCAGCCATGGCAGGGGCCATAGGCGGCGGCGGCCTGGGCGCTCTGGCGATAAACTACGGCTATTACCGCTTTAAAATGGAAGTAACTATTGCGGCTGTGATTATTATTCTTGTAATAGTGGAGTTGGTGCAGTTCGCCGGCACGGCAATCAGCCGCGGCCTGCTTTCCAAGCGGTGAGTCCGGGCGGGGGCAATCTCCTACGCATTTACTTCGCAAGTACATTTATCCGCTAATACAAACAGGACGCCCGGGCGCATCCCCGGCTGGGTGCTAGATGGTCAAAACTCCTCTCGCACTTCGTGCCATTTGTTGTGTTACGTTTATTGTCTTAGTGTTACGTTTTCTGCGTATAACATTATCCTGGTCGTCGTTTCGCCATACGCACCGCCGGTGAAGCCGCCCGGCGTCCTGTTTGCGTTGTCGGCAAATGCGCTTACTTTATGATGGAGCAGAAGCGGCCCCGCCCAATAAAGCGCGGCGGTGCATCGCCC
>JAIRLQ010000553.1 GCA_031259345.1 Treponema sp. | reverse complement strand
ATGGATCGAAGGCGGAAACGCGGGGGATAAAACAAAACCTGAAATGTCGGCGTATGCCGCCTGGGTAATTACGGATATACTTTCGGACAGGTCAAGCCGTTTTATAGGTTTTGGGCCTGCCCCTTCTTTGGCAACGCCTTTTGCTTCAATGTTTAAAACAGGCACCGCCAATCAGTATCAGCATATATGGGCTCTGGGCGCTACGGCCCGTTTTACAGTTGGCGTCTGGATGGGCAACTTTTCCGGCGCTACTGTTGTAGGCCGGACCGGAAGTTCCATCCCTGCGCGTATCGCCGCGAAGCTGCTTGCCGCCATGGAAGAGGAAGCGGGCAGTCAGGCTGCCGGGGTAAAGCTTGGCGAAAGGATTCCTTCCGCGGCAGGGAAAGTCCGTATCTGCGCGCTTTCCGGTGAGGCCGCCGGCCCTTATTGCCCGGGCGCCTTGGGGGAATGGCTTCCTGTAAAGGCGAATCTGGGCACGTGTACCTGGCATACGGCGCAGGGCATTTTTTATCCGCCTGAATATCAATCCTGGCTTGCGGAAAGGTTTCGCTCCGGTATTGTACGAAGAGAAGGCGGCGCCTTTATCCGTATGCCTGCCCGGGGATCGGTATTCTATCTTGATCCGGGCATGCCCCCGGAAGCTCAAGCCCTTCGTATTGAAACGGCCGGCTTTGGCCACGCCTCCCTTGTGTACCTTGACGGCGCGCTCCAGGGCAGCCTTAATTACGCCGGCGTCTATGCGCTTCCCATTACCAGGGGGAAGCACACGGTTTATGTAGAAGACGAATCAGGCTCGGCAGCTTCCGTAGATTTTGAAGTGCGGTGAATAGGGGGGCTGTTCCTTATGTTTGGTGTCAAGTTAATCGGCGTTTCCCTAATAAACCGCAAGGCCGGAGTTTCGCAAAAAATTCCATTTTTGGGGTAAGGCGCTAAAGTCCGGCAAAGTTTTATTGCTGCCGTCCGAAAAGTTTGAAAAACTTGTTCGGACTTTAAGTCCGGGGACAGCCCCATTCTCCAGAATTTCTTTAAAGCGAAAGTAAAAGGCCCGCTCTTCAATTCCCCCGGCACGGGATGATTCTTCAAGCAGGGCGGCAAGGTTTTGAGCCTCATCGTTATTTTTACAATGAAAAAAGATGTCCCCCAGGCGCCAGCGCCAGAAAAGGCAGTATGCGCCTTTTTCGTTTTGCAATACAGGCCTTGAGCCCAAAAACAAGGCATACCGTTTTTTATTTTTTTCGGCGCCGGGAATGGCTGCCCGCCCGGCATCCCTTTTACGGGCATATTCATCAAGAAGGCCCAAAACAGTCTCCGGGTGAACCGAGGGCTTTTTTACCTTAAAAGAAAAGGCCTCCGCCACAGGAGTTTTTGTATCCCCTGCCATCCATGAGGCAAGCAGGCGGTCAAGGCCTTCGCCGTATTTGTCAAAGCGGCTTTCCCCGTCAAAGGAAAGATCATTCAGGGCAAAACGATCCGGATCTTCCCGGTCTCCCAAAACATGTAATTCCGGGTAAAGGCCCTTTTGTTTTTCGGCATAAAGGCGGGAATGCCGGGTAAGAATAAACTTGTGCCAGAAAGCTGAATCCAGAAGCCCCTCTTCAAAAAACTGGCGGGCAATTTCCGCGGAATTAATAATTTCCCCCTCATCCTGGTCATAAAAACCAAAGATAAGGTAACCATGGGTAAGTATGCCCGCCTCTTTAAAGGCGGCGCAGGCTCCGGCTATTTCCGCAAGAGTAAGGCCCTTGTTCAGCCTTTTAAGCCCCGATTCCGTCGCTACTTCAATGCCTGCGGAAACACCGGTAAGGCCCCCGGCGGCCAGGATTGCGGCAGCGTCGGGGTCAAAGCTTTTTTCAAAACGTATATTACCCCAAAAATTAAAGGGAAGCCCGTGTTCACGGTTTAAGAGGGCAAGGCGTAAAAGGGAAGATGGCGGAGCGGCTTCGTCAACCAGGTGGATACCCCGCATACCCGTTTGTTCGGTTTGGGCTTTCATGTGCATAAAAAAACTTTCGGGATTAACAGGAATATAATTACAGATATAGTCCAGGCTGACATCGCAGAAGGCGCAGGCATGCCAGTAACAGCCGTGGGCAAGGTATGCCTTGAGCCAGCGGCCTTCGGACCAGAGGCGGTGCATGGGGTTGACATCGTCCACCGGGCAGATGTACCGGGAAAAATCAACACAGGTATAATCGGGGAAGATTGTTTTGGCGGCTTCATCGTCTATTCCTTCCGCGGGTTTTCCTTCCACAAGGGAAGCAAGAAAACCATAACCCCTGTCCAGTGAAAGCTTGTCAAAAAAAGTAAAAATCTCTTTGTTTTGGGTAAACCGTAATTCGGTGTTTACATAGCCGCCGCCCGCAATGGTTAAAACCTGCCCGCCAAAGCGTTCTTTGGCGGAAGCCGCGCAAAGAAGAGCCCCGGAAAGGCAGCCGGGAAAGGGAATGGTAAGGCCCAAAACAAAAGGGGCGCCGGATCCCGGGGGGCTGCCGGAAATTAGTTTGTCCCATTCTTCTTCAAGATAGGGGCGATAAAATTTTGTCATTATATAATTGTTAAGGCTGTCTCTAAGTTTGTTAAAATCACAAAAGCCCAGGGAAGCATTATCCGCACGGGGCGTATATTTAATCAGACTGAAAGAAGGGTCCAAAGTAACGGTAATAAAATCAGCCAAATCCGCAAGAAGCATGGTTGCCAAAAGGGGCGCATCGCTGGATGTTGCCTCACCGCCCAGGCTTTTTAGGGCGGCATCGAACCTGGGGCCGCCGGGGACGCCGCCATTTGCCAGCGCAAGAAAATGCCCCCATTCGGGGTCCTGCCCCCGGAGAAAGCCGGTAAGCCTGGCAATGGACAAAAGCCAAAGATCCTCTTCCGAAAAAAAGCGTTCAACAATCCGCGAAATTCCGGGCTTTGCAAAATCCCGGCGCCTATTCCCGCATTGCGCTCCGGCATCGGCAAAGATACGCTTTAGCCCTTCAGGGCAAAAAATCCGTTCAAAAAGTCCGATGGAATGATCAAGTACCGTTACGCTATGGCCTCGTTTTTCCAAAAAAGCTTTCAGGTAATAGGGCGCGGGGTAGGGAGCCGAAAGCTGGGTAAAAGGCGGCTGAATTAATATAATTTTATTTATTGGAGAAAACGGCACTTTTACTTTAGGCCTTCTTTTTTTTCAAAGCAGAAGCAATGCCGTCCTGCGGAAAGAAAAACTTCCATGGAGGGCAGGTTTCTACTTTTTATGCCAAAAACCAGGCAGGAGCGGGGAAAAGCGGGTTCCCAGGTAACTTTGAAGTGTTTGCACTGCAGGCAGTCCGGCGCCCGATCCGGAAGATTGGGCAGCTTTGGTTTTATATCACTCATTACTCATTTGACAGTTTAGCGTTTTTTAGGTTATTCTTCAATCAGAATGAAAACCCTTAGCGGTATCCCCATATCTTCAGGCATCGCCATTGCCAAGGCCTTTCTCTATGTCGAAAGCGATTTTCCCGAAATACCCCGTTACACCATTAAAAAAAGCCAGGTTGAATTGGAGACAAAGCGTTTCCATGATGCGGTTAAAAGATCCGCCCTGGAAATGAAGCGCCTTAGAGACAGGGCGGAACAGGAAATGAGCAAGAATCAGGCGGGCATTTTTACCGCCCACCTTATGATGCTGGAAGATCCTTTTCTTCAGGAAGAAATAATAAATTCCATAGAAAAAGAATTGATGAATACCGAGTGGGCTGTGTGGAATTTGGCCCACAATTTGATGCAAACAATGAATTCTTCGCCCGATCCGGTTTTTCGCGATCGGGTTGTCGATATAACCGAAGTTTCCAAACGTCTCCTTGACGATCTCCTTTCTGTCACAAAGATTTCTCTCTCCAATATTGATGAAGAGGTTATCCTTGTAGCCCATAACCTTTTGCCCAGCGATATACTTACCATGAACAAAACTTTTGTAAAAGGAATTGTCATGGATATGGGGGGGGGGACTTCCCATACCGCAATTCTGGCCAGGGCTTTCAATATTCCCTCTGTTTTGGGGCTTTCTACAGCTACCCTGGAAATAGCGCAGGGGGATATTTTGGCGCTGGACGGTTCTGCGGGTGAAGTAATTATCAATCCCGAAAAGGCTGTACTCAGCAAATATCAAAAGATCGCGCGGGCCAACAGCAAGAGACAGGGCAGGGACCTGGAACTCAAGAGCCTTCCGGCGGAAACCCTGGATGGCCGGCGGGTAAGCCTTAAGGCCAATATAGAAATCCCCGAAGAGGTGGAGCAGGCTCTTAAGGTCGGCGTCGAGGGCATTGGCCTTTACCGTTCGGAATTCCTTTTTCTTACTCCGGGCAAAGCTGCCGAAGAAGAATCCCAGTACGAGGCGTACAGTTCAGTGCTTAAGGCAATGGGGAATCTGCCGGTTACTATCCGTACCGTGGATATAGGCGGAGACAAGGTGCTCCCCGACTATTATTCTGCCGGCGAAAAAAACCCCCTTCTGGGCTGGCGGGCAATACGTTTTTCTTTGTCCCAGCCGGAACTCTTAAAGACCCAGCTTCGCGCCATACTTAGGGCCAGCCCCCTGGGCAATGTGCGGGTGATGTTCCCGCTGATTTCGGGGGTCGAAGAACTGGAGCAGGCCCTGGCCCTTCTGGAAGAGGTCAAGGCGGAGTGCCTGGGCAAAGGGATTGCCATTGCCCCGGGTGTAGAAGCGGGCATTATGATCGAGGTTCCGTCGGCAGCTGTAATAGCCGATCTTCTGGCGGAAAAGTCCGGGTTTTTTTCTATCGGCACCAATGATCTTATACAGTATACCCTGGCTGTAGACAGGGGAAACGAAAAAGTAAATTATCTGGCCCAGCCCTATCATCCCGGGGTACTCAGGCTTATCAAAACAGCCATAGACGCAGCCCACAAAAAAGGAATAAAGGCGGCTATATGCGGAGAAATGGCCGGGGATCTCCGGTGTACCGCCCTGCTTCTTGGGCTTGGTCTGGATGAGTTCAGTATGTCCGCATCTTCAATTTCCAGGATAAAGCAGGTTATAAGAAGCGTTAAAATGGAAGATTGCAAAGCTCTGGCGGAGAAAGCGCTTAACGGAGTTTCCAGCAAAGCAAACGCCGGCCTCTTAAAATCCTGGATGGCCTGCTATGTCCCGTCTCTTTCTTCGCCGGATTAAGGCGGCAGCTTTATGGAAAAAAACAATTTTATAATACCGACTGTAGTTTTGGCGGGAAGGCCAAATGTGGGCAAGTCGACTCTTTTTAACCGGCTTCTTAAAAAACGCCGGGCCATTACGGATCCAACTCCCGGAGTTACCCGGGATCCCGTAGCCATGGAAACGGTTATTCTGGGGCGAAAAATAAGGCTTATTGATACAGGGGGCTTCAAGCTGGAAAGGGATACGGATACCCCCGAAGGCAGCCTGGACGCCGAGGTAGTGGAGCGGACTCTTAAAACCCTTAAAGAAGCAAGCCTTATACTATTGATTTTTGAAGCGGGAGAAGTTACCGCCGAAGACGAAGAGTTTATCGGCCTTCTGCGCCCGTACCGGGATCATCTTATTGCCGTGGTTAATAAAACCGAAGGCGGCCGCCGGGAAGCCGATGCCTGGAATCTGCTTTCTTACGGTTTTGAAAAAATCTTTATGATTTCCGCGGAACACGGCGACAACATTGGCGCTCTTGAATCCGCTATTATTGACTTCCTGAAATTTCCCGAAGAAGGGGAAATATCATGCGATGAACCGGTACGGGATAATATTGAGGACCGTCCTATACGCATCGCATTGTTAGGCAAACCAAACACCGGGAAATCCACCCTTTCAAACCGGCTTACCGCTTCGGCTTCTTCGATAGTGAGCGATATTCCCGGAACAACCCGGGATGTAGTGGAAGGCGGTTTTGTTTATAAAAACAGAAAGTTCCGGACCCTGGATACCGCCGGTATCAGGCGAAAAACCAAAGTCAGCGAAAATATCGAGTACTATTCGGTTAACAGGGCGATAAAAAGCATAGACGAAGCGGATATTATTTTTTTGCTGATTGACGCCGAAGAAGGACTTACGGATCAGGACAAGAAGATTGCCGCCCTTGCTCATGACAAGGGGCGGGGAATTATTTTGACCCTTAATAAATGGGATCTTATGCCACAGATTAAAAACACCTTCCAGGCAGCCCAGGACAGAATACGCTTTCTCTTTGGCAAAATGGAATACGCTCCCGTTGCCGCCGTAAGCGCCAAAGACGGCGCCGGTGTGGAGGAGCTTCTTAATACGGCCATTCGTATGTACAATCAGCTTTGCCGTAAAATTGAAACTTCGGCTTTGAATCAGGCTTTGGAAAAATGGCTGGAGGAATACCCGCCGCCTTCGGGGCCCCGTACCCGTTTTAAAATACGCTATGCGGTGCAGGTTTCTTCCAACCCTGTTAAATTTGTTTTTTTTGTTTCCCGAAGGCAGGCGGTAACGGAACCCTATATCGCATATCTTAGAAACAGGATCCGCAGGGATTTGGGCTTTTCCCTTATTCCGGTGCAGATCGAACTGCGTTCCTCCTCGGGGCGTTCAAGGGAATAACGTGGCCTTCTATACTATTGCCCAGGTTGAGCGGGTTCTCGGGGTAAAGGCCCATGTAATACGTTACTGGGAAAAAGAGATTCCCCTTATTCAGCCGGATAAAGATGACGGGGGCCGCAAATTGTATTCCGGACGGGATATACAAATCCTTCTTAGGCTGAAGCATCTGCTTTACGAACGCCGCTTTACACTGGAAGGGGCAAAAGAAGAGCTGTACCGGGAACTTTCGGGGGATGCCCAGGATCTTGGGGGAATGATCTCCGCATTAAAATCCCAATTATTAGATTTATATTTTTTATTAAAAAAAGGAAAATAAATGGATTTATTCCGGCCCCTGGAGAGCGGAATCCGGCAGAATATCGAAGCGCTTCCCTTTTTGGTTGATAAAACATTCCCCCTGCCCCGGCGTTTCAGGGCCGGCCTTCCCCGGGATATTGCGGAACTTTCCCGGCTTCTAACCCAGGACCGCGGGGAGCGGAGAGAAGGCTATTTGGGAATGCCCAATTATCTTTCCGCATATCTCCGTTATTTTTTACCCTGGAATGTTTACCGCCTTTCCAGGCTGCTTCCGCAGTTACCCATTGAATTAAACGATGCCTCTGAAATATGCGACCTTGGATCGGGGCCGCTTACTTTTGCCATTGCCCTTTGGATTTCCAGGCCACAACTGCGGAAACTCAATTTAAAGTTCCGCTGCATTGATCAAACCGGCGCCGTCCTTGAAGCGGGCAAAAGGCTTTTTGCCGCCCTAAACCCGTCATGGGAAATTAAAACCATACGCGGCGAAATACGCCGTAACGGGACTCTTTCCGTACATTCACCGGGAAAAACCGCCGGCCTTGTTACGGCGGTAAATGTTTTTAACGAACTTTTTTGGAACCTTTCCCCGGCGGACACAGGGGGAATAAAAGTTCTGGCGGAAAAGCAGGCCCGGCTTCTTTCGTCCCTGGCAGACGCTTCCGGCGCCATCCTGATTGTGGAGCCCGGCATCCCCCGTTCGGGTGAATTTATTTCTCTTTTGCGGGCGGCCTTTTTGGAAGCAGGCCTTTCGCTTCTTGCCCCCTGCACCCATTCCCTCGCGTGCTGTTTGCCCGGCCTTAAGGCGGGCAAAAAAAGCCGCTGGTGCCACTTTGCCTTTGACACCCAGGACGCGCCTTTAGAGCTTCATAAACTTTCAGAAGCCGCGGGCATTCCAAAGGAACGGGCGGTGTTGAGTTTTCTTATGGCGGCTAAAACGGAAGCCGGACAAGCAAAGCTTGCCTCCCCAAACGCTAAAGTTTTGGAACAGCCGCGCGGCTTAATAAAAGCCAGGGTAATTTCCGATGCCTTTCCGGTAGGGAATGACCGGCTATGGGGCCATTACTGCTGCTGCGAAAAAGGGCTTATACTGGCAACGGGGCAAAAACCGGAAGCCTTTGCCTTTGCCTCGGGAAATCTTGCGGAATTTACCGTTGGAAAAGAAAAGGATAAAGTAAGCGGCGCCCTTTTGGCGCAAATAAGCCATAGATAAAGCCGGGTTTTTGCGCTATAATAAAAAAATGCTTAATAAACCTAGCGCCGGGCCATCAAACCTTTGGTTCGCACTAACCGGGTTTTGGAACCGGCCTGTTGCGTTGTTTTTTTTGTTCTTTTTTGTCTTCTTTGTTTCGGGCTGTTCAAAGAAGCCCCAAATTGCCGCGGCCGGGGAACCTGAAACAGAACGGGAGGCTTTTATCGGCGATTTTTGGCAGTATTCATTTGGCGAGGCGGGGCTGCCCCGGAGCCTGGCGGACAAGATCGCAAAAGCGGCGGCGGAAGGGCCTGACTTTATAATGGAACTTCTGGCGATCCTCGAACAGGATTCGTTTTTATACGCCCTTGTTGATAAACAGCACGCCCTGCCCGCGTCTTATGCCCCGGCGGATTTGGCAGGCCTTTCAAACGGCGTTTACAAAGTTACCCGCGACGGGCTAAAGCTTAGGGAAGCCGCCGCCGCGCTTGAAGAAATGGCCGCGGCCGCGCAGGCGGAAGGGGTAAGCTTTACCGTAGCTTCCGCCTATCGCTCCTATGATTACCAGGTTGAAGTGTACAACCGGGTGGTAAAAGAAATAGGACAGGAGGCGGCGGACAGGGAGTCCGCGCGTGGGGGGCACAGCCAGCATCAAACAGGGCTGGCGCTTGATTTTTACCCCATTGACGACTCGTTTGCAAAAACCGCCGCAAGCGAGTGGCTTACAAAAAACGCCGTCCGTTTTGGCTGGTCAATCTCTTTCCCCGACGGCTATGAAGCGATAACAGGCTACCGTTGGGAAAGCTGGCATTACCGTTATGTAGGCAAAGACCTTGCCCTCTTTATCGATAAATATTTTGACGGCATCCAGCAGTACGCCCTTCAATTTATTCATGCCTGGGTGGGGAGTTCAGGCTGACACAGCCTGGGCTTTCATCTCCCCAATCTGCCTCTTAAGCTTTTTAAGCTCAAAAGCCACCATTACCGAAGTTAAAATAAAGGAAAGGCCGTCGGCTACAGGGGTTGCGGCGACTACGCCGTAAAGGCCCCATACATAGCCAAAAATTAAAATACCGGGAATTAAGGCAATGCACTGGCGCAGTGTGGTAAGGAATATCGAAATTTTTGGGCGCCCTGTTACCACAAACATATTGGCCGAGACAATCTGAAAACCGTTCAAAGGCATCATAAGCATCGCGATACGCATGGCTCTGGGGGCAAAGGAAAGCAGTTGTGCGCTGCCCTGTGGCGCAAAAAGTTTTACAAGGATCGTGGGTATGCTCTGGGCCATTATAAAACCGGCAACGCAAAATATGGTGGCGGCTCCAATGGCCCTGAAGTAGGCCGCCATCACCCTGTCGAATTTTTTTGCCCCGTAATTATAACCCAGGATCGGCTGGGCTCCCTGGTTAATGCCGAATATGGGCATAAAAATCAACATTAAAATAGAGTTGACAATGTTCATCCCCGAAAGGGCAATATCCCCGCCAGACGCTACACCCAAAGCGGCGGCGCCGTATTTGCCCATGCTTGTGTTGTAAAGCAGTTGAATCGCGGACATGATAAATTGAAGCATAAATTGCGCGGAGCCAAAAGCCAAAATTTGCCTGAAAATGGACAAGGACGGTTTAAACGAGCGGAGTTTAAGCCGTATCACCGCCTTCTTCCCCAGGTTAAACGAGATGATCCAAACGGCTGAGGAAGCCTGGGAAATAATAGTCGCCCAGGCCGCGCCTTCAACGCCCCAGCCAAAACCAAAAATAAAAATCGGGTCCAGGATGGTGTTCATCCCCGCGCCAAGGAGCATGCTTATCATGGTGATAATGGGGAAGCCCTGCGCCCGGGTACAATGGGAAAAACCAAAACCCAGCATGGCGAAAGGGGCGCCATAGAGGATAATTTTAATATAGCGCCGGGCATAGTCCAGGGATTGGCTTTCATCCTGGGCGCCTAAAATGGAAAGCAAAGGCTCAAGAAAAATAAACCCAAGCACAAAGAAGAGAATGCCAATCCCTGTTAAAAGAAACAGGCAGTGGTTAAGGGCGTTTTCCGCGTCATGGCGGCGGCCCTGGCCCAGGCGCATGGAAATCATGTTGGCCGCCCCCACGCCAAAAAGCATGGCGAAAGCCATAAAAATGGTCATAAGGGGCATCACCAGGGAGAGGCCCCCCAAAGCGTACTCGTTTACTCCCCTACCGACAAAGATACGGTCAACCACATTGTAAAGGGCGTTTACCAGCATTCCGGTAATCGCCGGGAGGGAAAAGCGGAAAAGCAGTTTCCCTACACTTTCGGTTCCCAATCTGGACGCTGCGTCAGGACGTGTTGAATCAGACAAAATAAAGCTCCTGGATTTTAATACAGATTCCATT
>JAIRLQ010000315.1 GCA_031259345.1 Treponema sp. | reverse complement strand
GTGAACAGGCTGGGAAGCCAAATGGAAAATTACTATCCGGTCATTGAAAACGAGCATACCCTCGACGAAATCCGCGGAGTATCCGCCCTCATCTCCGAAATATTGCAGGACTTCATCGTCATGGAAATTGAATCCGCCGCCGCCGGGAACCAGCGCCTGAAACAGCGGGCCGTAATTATCGCCACAATTGAATTTGCGGTAATTGTCTTTGCCGTTCTTTTTTCAGTATTTGTGCGTACCTCGGTAGCGAAAAGCATCGACAAGTCCATCGGCGCGCTTTTGGCCCTTTCGCGGGCCATTGCCGAAGGAAACCTCGACACCAGGGCCGATATTCCCCGTGTGAAGGAACTGGAAACCCTCACCGAAGATCTTAACGTCATGGCGGGTAAAATCAAAACCCTGATAGAAGAAAATGTCCGGGAACAGCGGAACCGGCAGAAATCCGAGATGAAGGCTTTACAGGCCCAGATAACCCCCCATTTTCTGTATAACACCATGGATTCAATAGTCTGGCTTGCGGAAAGCAACCGGAACGAGCAGGTCATTTCCATTACCCGGGCCTTCTCCGATTTTTTTAGAATTTCACTTAACCGTGGGAATGAATGGGTCCGGGTCCAGGATGAATTCAAGCATATCGAGAGTTACCTGACCATACAGAAAATACGCTACCGGGATATTCTGGACTATTCCATCAGCTACGAAAAAGAAATGGAAGAAAAGATCATGCTAAAACTTCTCTTGCAGCCCCTGGTGGAAAACGGCATCTACCACGGGATAAAAAACAAACGGAGCCGGGGCCTTATCAAAACAAAGGGATGGCAGGAAGGAAACTTTTTGTTTTTCAGCATTGAGGATAACGGCATCGGGATGAGCCCGGATCAGCTCGCGTCGATACGGGAACAGCTAAAGTCCCCCGGGGCGGGAAGAACCGCCGAAGGGCGCTTCCCTCTTTCAGGCGCATCCGGGACAACAAGCCCCCTGGCAACTCAGTCCTTTGGTCTTTATAATGTATGCAGACGGCTGGAATTGTATTATAGCAGAACCGACTTGCTGGATATACAAAGCGTCTATAAAGAAGGAACCTCGATAACCCTTAAAATACCGGCGGCAGACCATGTATAAAGTGTTTCTGGTTGAGGATGAAATTGTTGTCCGCGAAGGAATACGGAACAGCATCCCCTGGGACAAGACCCCCTATACCCTTACGGGGGAAGCGCCGGACGGCGAGATGGCCCTCTCCATGATTCAGGATATTAAACCTGATATTGTCATCACCGATATACGCATGCCCTTTATGGACGGCCTTACCTTTTCGCGGATAATCAGGAAGACCCTTCCCTGGATAAAGATCATCATCCTTTCCGGGCACGATGAATTTGAATACGCGAGGGAAGCTGTTTCTCTGGGAGTTGAAGAATACCTCCTCAAGCCGGTTTCTTCTTCCGATATGCTTAAAACTCTGGAAAAAATAGCAAAGCGCATAGACGAAGAAAAAGAAAAACTTTTGAATATCGAAAACCTTAAAAAGCAGGTGCGTTCTTCTTCGGACAGCCTGCGGGACAAGTGGCTTTCCGATTTTGTGAACGGGAGAATTCCGCCGGCGGACGCCATAGAAAAGGGCCGGGAATTGGGCATCGATCTTTTTGCCCGCTCTTACACGGTTGCCACAATCGGCGTAACCGGTTTGGAAGAAAACGAAGGCCCCCTTATTTCGGTAAAAATGATCATTGATTCGATTATGGAAAAGCATCCCGGCAGTATCTGGTTCTCCGAAAATGACAAACGCTTTGTGCTGCTTGTCAGGGAAATTCCGGCAGGAGAAAGTCCGCATCCCGAAAGGTTCGATGAAGAACAGGTGTATACCATTACGCAAGCGCTTAAGTACGATGTTGAGCGGAATACGGGGTTTAAGATTGCCGTGGGCATAGGCCCCACCGCGGAGCGGCTCAGCGAGGTGGCAAAATCCTACTCCTCCGCTTTAAAGGTCCTTAATTACCAGATGCTTAAAGGCATGGCCCAGATAAGCGACAGTACCATCCTTCCTTCCGGGGACGAGGCGTTTAACCCCGCGGGGCTCCTCAATATTGACGGTGATATGCTTTTTACAAAAATGAAATACATGGCCAAAAAAGACATAGAATCGGCAATCATGGAATACACAAGAGTTATTGAAAATGACTTTGGCGGAAATAATATGCTGGTTTATTTTATTTTTGGCGAGATTATTGTGGCCGCCTCAAAGATCGTGGAAGCCCTGGGCGGAGACCTAAGGAAAATTTCTCCCTTCAGCCTTGATCAGGCAGCCGTACAAGACATCGCGAATTCCAGGGATATATTCTTTGAAAAGATTAGGACACTCCTTGAAGCGGTCATAGAATTCCGGGATGCCCATACAGGCGGCAGGTATCAGTTGGTTATTATGAAGGCCAGGGAATATATAGATCATAATTTTGCCTCAGAAGATATTTCACTGTATTCCACCGCCTCGTATGTGGGCATAAGCCCGAACCATCTGAGTACTGTATTTGCCCAGGAAACAGGGGAAAATTTTATCGAATACCTCACCAGGGTACGCATCGACAAGGCAAAGAACCTTTTAAAAAACACCGCAATGAAAAGCGCGGAAATCGCCTATGAAATAGGGTTCAATGACCCTCACTATTTTAGCTATATCTTTAAAAAGAATACCGGCTTTACGCCGAGGGAATACCGGGGCCTTTACAGGTCCTAACGGACAGGAATTTTTTACCGTGAGTTTAAAGGCCGCCGGGCAGCCAAAAAAAACATACGCTTTTTCGTAAAAAAGTCCCCGTTTTCATGCCCCGTCGTGTCCCGCGCGCCTCCGGTGAGAAAAAGCTCAACAAAAGTCCATAAAAATCCTTATGTACTTCCTGCCCGGTTTGGTAATAACATGATTTAAAATCAATTTTCAGGAGGACTTTTATGAAAAAATTATTAACGATTCTCTTGGCGCTCTGTGTGGCGTCCGCGATCTTCGCCGGCGGCGGACGGCAAAGCGGCGGCGGAACCGCCTCTTCCGGCGCGATTACGGTAGGTATCATCAACAACCCGCCTTCGGAATCCGGCTATCGTACGGCTAACGACAAAGATTTTAAATCCGTCTTTACGGCCGCCAACGGTTACGACGCCTCGTTCGCGTACAGCATCAACCTTGAAGAACAACTGGTTTTCTTTAATCAGTTTGTTACAAACGGCGTGGATTACATTCTCCTCTCCGCCGCCTCTACCGACGGCTGGGACGACGCTTTGAGGGCCGCGCAGAGAGCCGGCGTCAAGGTGTTCCTTTTCGACCGTATGGTTTCCGCACCCGAAAGCCTTTACGAGGCCGCCGTGGTTTCCGATATGGCGGAAGAGGGCAAGACCGCCGTCAACTGGCTTAAAGATCAGAAGCTTAGCGGGTACAATGTTATCCATCTTCAGGGCGTTATGGGTTCCGATGCCCAAATCGGACGGACCGCCGCTCTTGACGCCGAATTTAACGCCGGCACCATGAAGAAGGTCATTCAGCAGACGGGCAACTGGAGCGCCGACGAAGCGAAGGCTATTGTTCAATCCGTTATCAACGCCGGCACTCCGTTCAACGTAATTTATGCCGAGAACGATGATATGGCCAGGGGCGCCGTAGACGCTCTTGACGCCGCCGGCATCACCCACGGCGTTGACAAAGAGGTCATTATTATGGGCTTTGACTGCAACAAATGGGCTCTAAGGGAACTGCTTGCCAAAAACTGGAACTACGACGGTCAGTGCAGCCCCTTCCAGGCCTCTGTTGTTGACAGGATGATTAAGGACCTTGGAAACGGCAAAGCTCCCGCCCAGAAGAAAATTATTTCTGAGGAAAAAGGCTTTGACGCCAGGACAATCACCCAAGCCGATGTTGATCAATACGGCCTTGGTGAATAATATCTAAGATAGCGCGGTACAGGGAATACATGGCTTTTCCGCAAAACCTGTGCCGCGTTTCTCTTAAGGAGATGCTTGATGCAGGAAACAGCGGTAGTAATCATGCGAAAAATATGCAAAGCATTTCCGGGCGTTCTTGCTTTGCAGGATGTAGACTTCACGCTTCGCAAGGGGGAAATCCACGCGCTTATGGGCGAGAACGGAGCGGGCAAGTCAACGTTGATAAAAGTTTTGACCGGAGTATACCTTAAGGATTCGGGACAGATTTATATAGACGGGATTGACAAGGCGGTAAATATTAAATCGCCCCAGGAAGCCCAAGAGCTGGGCATAAGCCCTGTTTATCAGGAGATTACGCTTTGCCCCAATTTAAGCGTAGCCGAAAATATATTCATCGGGCGCGGTAAATACAGCTTTGTAAACTGGGGCAGCATGAGAAAAAAAGCCAAAGCTATACTCGACAATCTCGGCATACCCGCCAGGCCTGCCCAACAGCTTGCGAACTGTTCGTTGGCGGTACAGCAAATGGTCGCGATTGCCCGCGCGATTGATATGGACTGTAAGGCGCTGATATTGGATGAGCCTACTTCG
>JAIRLQ010000258.1 GCA_031259345.1 Treponema sp. | reverse complement strand
GTTTCAGTCGATAATTTTGGGAGTGTTCTTGCAGATAGAAATACTGGAATGGTGAATAGAAAATCATCCATAAATAAATATTATAACACAATTCTTTATAAAATAACAATATGTATCATTTGTTTGGGCGCAATGAAGAACCTCGGGGTAAAAGCCGGTAGCCGTCCGGCGGCCGCAGAGGGGTTGGATTTGCTCCGCAAGTTCGGAATTTCCCCCTTTCTCCTATCGGAAAATAGTGTTAGCCTGATGCGGAGGAGAAATTACATGGATAGCCGATCTTTCCTGGAGGCCCTGACCGCGTACATTAATACCGCGCCGGGTAATTATGTGGACGGGAAAATTGCCCTTAGGCCGGAGCTGGCGGGGATGCGTATCTTTGACGAACCCATCTTCGGCTTTGGCGCTGCGGATGATCCGCTTTTCGAGGAGTTGAAAAAACCCGGCGTCATCGGCGGACACTTCCTCCACCCCCGTGAATGGCTTGCTGCAGGGAAAACGGTAATCGCGCTTTTTCTGCCCTTTACCCGGACGGTAAAGGACGCCAATCGGCTCAACCCTGACTGGCCCGCCGACGAATGGCTCCACGGACGAATTGAGGGGCAGGCTTTTATCGGCGAATTGTGCCGCTACGCCCAGGGCCGCCTTAAAGCGGAGGGACAGCGCTGTGTCGTGCCCCTGCTGGACCCCCGGTTTTCAACAAAGAATCCGGTTTCCGGAGACAAAGACGAAGAGGCTTTTTTTACCAGTAACTGGTCCGAACGGCATGCGGCCTACATCTGCGGCCTGGGTACCTTCGGCCTTTCCCGGGGACTTATCACTTCCCGGGGAATAGCCGGACGCCTCGCCAGCCTTATTACCGACTGGGAACTTCCGCCTTTGGAACGGGCCTATACCGGCATTTACGACTACTGTTCCCGTTGCGGCGCTTGTGTCAAAAAGTGTCCGGCCCGGGCCATTGATCCGGAACGGGGAAAGCGCCACGTCCCCTGCTCGGCCTTTTTGGACCGGGTTATGGAAAAACACCGGCCCCGCTACGGCTGCGGCAAATGTCAGACCGCCGTTCCCTGCGAGAATGGGATTCCGAAGCGGCGGGCCTGAGCGGGAGGCCTTATCCGGACACCCGGACGCCTTACCACTCCCTGGGTTTGAACCCCTCAGGAACGCTGATCTTTATTGTGTCTCCCGATTGTTCAAGAACGAAAAACCCGTTTTTTATGGCGAAAGCCTTTGCCCCTTCCGAGGCAATCGCCCCCGCCACCGCTCCCAGAAGCTTCCGCCGGTCCTGGTGCTCGTCGGCATAAAACCGTAACTTTTCCATCCGCTTTACATGGTCCCGCACGTCATTGACCGTCAGGTTGGTCTTTACCTCCACCGCCAGGGCGGTATCCCCGTTTTCCAGCAGAAGATCAACCTCGGCGACATACAAGCCCCGTGAATCGGTATAGCGCACATTGGGGGCTACCTTCCCGAAAATATAGCCCGTCTTTTTGAACTTCTCCAGAATATTGGGGACAATCATCTGTTCCACCAGATCGCCGATCCGGCTGCCCAGGTTGCTGATTTTACGGTCTGTTTCCCGCATTTTACGGTCTGTTTCCTGCATCTTGCGATCAGTTTCCTTCATCTGGAGGGCATTTTCTCGTAGTATGCGGTCCGTCTCCTGCATTCTGCGAGCCGTCTCCTGGAACATGGCCCAGACCTTTTCAAAGGTCAACCCCATTTCCGGTTCGCGTAAAGTTTCTTCAGTCATAGCCAAATTATACTTCATCGTTGTATAGTTGTCAAGAAATCGCGTTGCAGATCGTTGACAATGATTGCATCATTATATGATAATAAGAAAAAGTATAAATCGCGGAACGAGCGGAGAGTATGAAAGAAAATAGTAGGACTAAGCTTTTTCCCCTGGAAAGCGAACAGATACAGCAAAAAACTGTAGTAGCCCAGGCTATGGAGAAAGTCCGGGAACTCATCACTTCCGGTTTTTACAAGCCCGGCGATAAAATTCCCACCGAGCAGGAACTGGCCGAACACTTCGGGATTGGCCGATCCTCCATACGGGAAGCAATCAAAATATTCCAACACCTGGGCATCCTGGAATCGCGTGTTCCCAAGGGGACTTTCCTCTGCGACCGCTCCCAAATTTCCACAGAGGCGATTTCCTGGTCCTTGCTCCTGGGATCGGATGACATGTGGGAGATTTTGGAATTGCGGCAGATCATTGAAGAGGCGGCCTTTCTTTCATTAATAACCAAATATATTCGCAAACCATCGTCGTGCCGGTCTGTTATAGAAGCCCTGGAAACGGAAATAGAAAGCATGAAAACCGCCTTTGGCGAAGGTTCCATAGAAAAACTGAGCCTGGCGGATTACAATTTTCACGCCATCATTATCCGGGAAGGGAACAATAACCTCTTTCTCGCTATCTTTAAAATTCTCAACGCCTTTCTGGACGCGGAAATACGCAAAACCTACTTTGCCATAAAGAATTTGCGGGATGTTTCGAAGGATCACCAGGAAATTATTGATGCCGTAAAAACCGGAGTTCAGAAAAAAGCCATCCAGCGGCACAGCGCCCATTTCCTTAGGATCCGGGGCCTTTTGGCCCCCGGCGCCCTGCCCAAGACATAGGCTGTGGGCGAGATCCCCCCGTGTCCGGGGTATCTTTCGCTATTACCTCCCAAATACGCAAAAACATCCAAAATCCGGCAGGTTACCAGAGAAGGGCCGGAAGATATTTTGTAAAATTTTCAAAAAATTTTGTTGACAAGCAAAAATCCCCGTTGTATAGTGTTATATACTGATTAAATGTATGATAATAAGATTATCGGGATTTTATGGATATTTCGCGGATATTGGCGGGTTTCGGTTTCAAAGAGTGAAGATTACAAAATATTTTATTTTTTGTAACTGTTCAGCCGGAATCATATACTGATAATCATACTTTATTTTGAGGAGTGATAAGTAATGAAAAAAATTACTGAATTTTCTCAAAAATTGAACAAATTGGCACGGAAGTTGCCGTCTCTTCATAGTAAAGATCCATTAGAATATTTTTCCCGAGGAAAGAGATATGTCTTTGGTCAAGACTGGGGGCACAGGGCGCCCTCTTCTTCCTTGTTTTTCCCCAAAAACACCATTGTACGACACAGTAAGCAAACGATAGTCACTATCAAATCTCAAGCAAGGAAAACCAGGTGGAGTTGATGTCAAATCAAGTTTCAGTGCCATTGCTTGAACTCAAGGGGATATCAAAAGCATTTCCCGGTGTACAGGCCCTGGCAGATGTACGTTTTGAGCTCCTCAAAGGCGAGGTTCACGCGATCTGCGGCGAAAATGGCGCGGGAAAATCCACCCTGATCAAAATATTGTCCGGCGCGTATCAGCACGACTGCGGTGAAATTTTTTTTGAAAATTCGCCTGTTTTGAGAATATTGCCGGATATATCCTATAATTGGGGGATACATACGATCTACCAGGAAAATACCCTGGTCCCCTATTTGACCGTAGCGGAGAATTTACACATCGGGCATGAATTGACCAGGGGAAAATTCGGTCTGATTGACTGGAAAACGATGTTCAGTACCACCGAAGAAATTATGCGGAGGCTGAATATTCCGATTGATCCGCGGGCAGTCTGCGCCTATTTGGGGATAGCGGAACAACAGGCGGTTCAGATAGCAAAGGCCCTGGCCCATGAGTGTAAAGTAATTGTCATGGACGAGCCCACCGCTTCATTCGGTAAATCCGAGATTGCAAATCTTTTTCGCATTATACGGCTCCTCAGAAGCGAGGGAAAAAGCGTCATTTACATTTCCCACCATTTGGACGAAGTATTTGAAATAGCCGATCGTGTTACCGTCCTGCGGGACGGCAAATATAT
>JAIRLQ010000243.1 GCA_031259345.1 Treponema sp. | reverse complement strand
CCATAATGTGGCAGCTACAAATTCGGAACATGAGGAATATAAGGACAAGATACGCTCCATAATTGCGGCGGTAAAAACCGGGGAAGTGCAAGGGGAAGAAGAATCCGTCAAATTTCTGGTACGCCAGGGATTAAATATTGAATATGCGCGGACTATCGTCCGCGAAATTTTATTGCAAGGAGGGAAAATATGAATTTTTCCAATTCGGTAAAATCTTTTTTGAAGTCCTTAACAGGAGAGGAGCCGCAAGGAGACCCTTCAGAGAAGAATAAAGAAAAGCCAGACGAAGGCACCAAGCCGGATGAAGGAGGAAATCCGGGTGGCGGCGATGGAGGGAATGGCGGTGATGGGAACGGGAACGGGAACGGTAGCGATAGCGTTAATAAGGGCCTTGTTGATGCAACCGATATTCTGAACGGACTTGTGTCAGAACTTGGTGAAATAAGCAAGTCTCTTAAAACGCTTATTGATGGCCAGAACGATGTAGGAGAATCAATCGTCGGAGTTGCGGAAATGGTCAAGCGGGTTGCCGATACCCCGCTCCCCGGAAAGTCTGCCATCATGGCTAAAGGCGGAGCGGGTAATGGGGCCGGGGCATTTCCCGGATCCACGCAACCGGACAGTGTACCTACCCAGGATGAATTTGAGCGGGCTCAGGCTGTTCTCATAAAATCCTATAGGGATGGAGAGATCACTCTGAATAAGTCAGAGCAGATCTCTTCGGATCTTCAGAAATCCATGCGGCTCCCCGGTTTTACGATGAAGCCGGAGGATTATAATTTTCTGGTCAACAAAATGCGGAACGCATAAATAAGGGAGGGAAACAAATATGGGTTTTTTTGATGGAGCGTCTACCCAAAATAATGCTATTGAAAAACAGCAGGTAGAAAGTTTAAGCAAAGCCCTCTTTGCCGGATATGGGACCGATTCCGCCACATTCGTAAACGGACGGGCCATGATACCTGAAAATCTTGAAGCGACTACGATCAACGTAATTGCGGCAATGAAAGATGATTGTAAGGTGTTGAATTCTCTCAAAACGGTGAACGTAAAATCAACCGTCCACGAGAAGAACCGGCGAACGAGCCACGGCGATTGGAGATTCCTGACGGTACCCGAAGGCGGAGCATCCGTTATGACGGATCAGGAACTTGAGCGGGTGATCTATCTGCAAAAATTCATCCAGACCAAGAGGGCGATAACCCTCCAGATGGAGAAGGTTGACACCTTTGAGCCGGCCTATGCAACCGAAAAGATCGCGGGCGTCGAGGTTGTTTGTAAGGCCACCGAACACAATATTTTCCATGGCGACTCGTCCATTATCCCCACGGAATTTGACGGGTTCCTTGCGTCCATTCGCAAGTCCAAAGATCCCACTATCATTGACCTGCGGGGTGATACCATTGGAAGCCGGGGGGAGTCCCTCTTTGATGAGGTTGCCCGGGAGGTATGGGAACGAGGCGGGGACCTTCAAAAGACCTTGTTTCCCTCTATACTCGCCCGGGATATAAAGGACCTGTTTACCGACCGGATCCGTTATGAGGTAGGCACTAAAAACTTTTCCTTTACGGAAGCGTTACCGCCTTATTTTACGGCTATCGGATCGAATATCAAATTCACCGGCGATGCCGCGGGTCCCGACAAGTTTTATCGGGTGAAGGGCCTCGTAGAGGCCGCGGGAGATGCCATCGAGAGGCCCCTTGCCCCCACATCAGTTGCCCTGACACCCAAAGCAAGTGCGGCGGGATCTAAATTCTTGGCGGCAGATGCAGGGGATTACAAGTACGTTGTCCATTCGGTTAATGCCAAGGGGATTTCCGAGGGGAAAAACGCTGCCGCCGCCGCGACCGTTGCCGCGGGCGGATCGGTGAGCATAACCATTACTCCCGATAAGTCAAGGCCGGTAACAGGGCTTATCATCTGCCGGTCAAAGGTTGACGGGGATGATGTTATGGAAATGGTCCAGATTCCTTGCGGACCAGATGCCACCACGGTCCATGTCGATCTTAACAAAGATCTCCCCGGAACCGCATCCATGCTTTTCCTTACCGAGACCAAGATACGGCCCGTGTACGAATTGGGACAGCTTTTGCCGGTAAGCACGTATCCCCTCTATCCCACCGACAGGGCGGAAACCCCGTTCCTCGTTATCTTCTTTTCGGCGCTGGAGGTAAATGCCCCCGAATTCTGCGCCATTGTGGATAACATCAAATACCAAGGAGGATTCTAATGTCAGATCATGCAGAAGAATTGAACAGTCAGAATTCAGACCCCGGTCCTGGGGCGGAGGCCGAAACTCCGCCTCGGAAGGAGGATGAAATATCCCTTGATTCCATGAGCAAGGAACAGCTTCTGGCCCGCGCCGAGAAGGCGGGGGTTAAAGTAAAATCCACCATGAATAAGGCAGAAATAATCCAGGCAATTATTGACGCCGAGGGCGGCGCTATTTCTGATAATCAAAACGAAGAATCCCCTGGGGCGGAGGCCGAAACTCCGCCATCCGATAAAAAGGATCTTTCCAAAGATAAGGGGCATACGGCGGAGGCCGATGATGCTGAAATTGGAACGGTTCGGATTCGGGAAGGGGTTGAATCGGTAAAGATAGGCCCCGGAAAATGGATTCCGACTGTCCGTGAAAATATACCACCCGGCAAGCCGGTAGTGATTATTTCAGAGAAACGGGCCGGAAAAACCATTATTGCCGTAACCGGAATTCCGATAACCTTTGACGAAAATGGCAGGGCCACGGTCAAGGCGGAAGACGGCCATTATCTGAAGGATTTGCCCGGCTTCTCCCTGGAAAAAGGAAATGATTAATGATTCTGGCGGCGTCCATAAAAAACAAGGTAATTATTACTATTACCAAACAGGGAACATTCCGGCTTGAACGCATCAAAAAGGGCGACCCCGAATGGTTACTATGGACCGCCGCTGGATTTGTTACAGAGAATCAAGAAACAATACCCCAGGCCGTAGGCGCTGGGGATTTTCTTGATAATCATAATCTTGAGGACGGGCTTTATGCCTATCGCTGTACCCCATTATCAAATCAGAATCCGCAAAAAGAAGATTATTATTACGCAAACTGGGTCCGTTGCGGAGAAACCGGGCCGATTGGTTACACCTTTGGAAATTATTCTCCTGCCCCCGGAACATGGGGGGAGGCCATTTGTCCTGATGATCTTAGATTTACATACCTATGGGGGAACGATTTTAAGGCGACGAACGGACAATCTTATAGCGATGAACAAATACGATTTTTCATTAATTCTTCTATTGCCGATCTTGAAAGACGGCTTGATATAACCATTAAGAAAAAGCGCATAAGGACCGAACCGGAAAAAAGAAACCTTGTTAAGGGAAAGGATTATGATATTGAGGAAGAATATTACGATTTTAGATATGAAAAGATTGCCCGATATGGGACAATAGTTACTAACCAGCGCCCTATTATTAAATTACACCGGCTGGATGTTATCAACAGATTTACCACATCTTTAAGTCTTCTTGATTCAACGGTAGTTGATAAAACGAAAGGCGTTCTAAAGATGCTGCGGCGTCCTATACGACCATCTGAAACCATTCAAGGGATAAGTACGGCTATTTATCCTTATGGAAAGGAAACATTCAACCAGCATATGTTCTATGCCATTGATTACGATGCCGGGTATGAA
Source organism: Treponema sp. (assembly GCA_031259345.1). Taxonomy (GTDB): domain Bacteria; phylum Spirochaetota; class Spirochaetia; order Treponematales; family Breznakiellaceae; genus JAIRLQ01. Next base: position 373 of record JAIRLQ010000243.1, on the reverse strand, counting down.
ACCAGTGATGATATACCAATGGATTTACGGGAGGCCATAGGGAAAAACTCCGCAATATCCCTCCTGAATGTCATCGGAGACGGCCTTATGTCCGGCTTCTCCTCGTCAAGCCTCTCGATGGATGGGATGTCTGAATCATTCTCATCTACCCAATCGGCAACATCGGCCTATTTCGGGGCGCGGATAAAAGTCTATGAGGATGAATTAAAGGATTATATCGAGGAAGTACGCCGTAAATTCGGCTTTATGCAGATGGGAGTGCTATAGCATGGGACAGGGATTGAGCAAGAACAGCCCCATAAAATTAACTCTTAGCAAAATAAATTATGAAAGTTTAATCGAACGCCATGGACAATGGCTCCGGTGGAGGCAG
>JAIRLQ010000192.1 GCA_031259345.1 Treponema sp. | reverse complement strand
ATCGTTGCGGCCGGTATCTGTGCCCACGACTCTGCCATGAAAGGTGGGGAAATAATTGATGTACCAGATTTTCAGGTAATATAAGGAGGATATAGAATATGCCTAATCAGTTGCAGATTGGCTGGGCTGCGGCTTCAATTACACCCGACAGGCCAACCTATGTTTATGGGCAGCTTTATTACAGGATTTCGGAATATGTACACGACCCCATAACCGCAACCGCGCTGGTCATCAGCAGCGGCGATGAACAGGCAGTACTGGTTTCCGCGGATGTGGTTGGTATAAACGACATGATATGTGCGAAAGTACGCAAGGCGCTGGAGGAGGTTAAGGGCCTTGATGTTTCCAGGATAACGTTTTCCGCTACCCATACCCATAACTCCGCCTTCGGATTTAACACAAAAAGACGGGAGGAGATTGTAGAGCTTTGCGGAGGAGATTGTTTCCCTGTCCAGGAATATCCTGAAAATTTTATGCCCGAAGCTGAAGCAACTGATTTTTTTGCGGGAAAATTAGTCCGCCTTGTCAAAGACGCCTGGGACGTCAGAAAACCCGGCGGTATCAGCTATGCTGGTGATTACGCGGCCATAGGATTTAACCGGCGGCCCCAGTTTGACAAAGGAAAGGGTGTTGCGGAGTCCAAAATGTACGGCGCCTGCTGCCTGGATGATTTTATCAGATTTGAAGGAACTGTGGATCATGGCATCGACATGCTCTACACCTGGGATTTAGATCGCAATCTTACAGGCGTCCTGGTGGATGTGCCCTGCCCTTCCCAGGTGTTTGAATTACATTCTTTTATTTCCGCGGATTACTGGGGGTACGCCAGAAACGCCATCCGTGAAAAACTGGGAAATATTTTTGTACTATCTATTTGCGGGGCGGCGGGGGATCAGAGCCCTCTGGATCTGGCACGTATCTCTAAATACAATGCCAGGAAACTGGATGAATGGAACGCCCAGGCCGGGGAAGTGTTCCGCAATTTCGATATGGCAGAAGAATGTGAAAGTATCGCCCGGCGCATCGCAGAACCGGTGCATAGGGGTGTTAATACGGCAAGAAAGAATATTGAAACCAGGCCGGTGTTCAAACATACGGTCAAGCAGATCAAGCTGCCCATACGCAAGGTAAGCGAAGCGGATTATCAGGAAGCGGACACCACCGCAAGAAAGATAGCCGCGGAATTTTCACCTGAACACAAAATGGCCGGGAAAGATCTGGTACGGCTTTTTGAACCCATTGGAATAATAAACCGCTGGAAACTGCAACAACACGGGGATGACACAACTATTCACAGCAGTATCATCAGGCTTGGGGACGCGGTTTTCTGTACGGTGCCTTTTGAACTTTTTGTTGAATACGGCCTGCGTATACGCGCCAAGAGCAAGGCGCGCCAGGTTTTTACCATGCAGCTCACCAACGGATCACAGGGATACCTGCCGACTGACGCCGCCCTGGCAGGCGGCAGTTACAGCAGCAAGCCCGCCTCCACTCTGGTAGGTCCCCGGGGAGGGGATCTGCTGACCGAAACACTTATAAAGGAGATAAACAGACTATGGGATCAAAAATAAAAACAATCCCCGGCAGGGTCTTCCCTGCATCGGAGAGAAGGCAGGATAATATGAAAGGTAAATTAGGTTTTGTTTGTTTTGGTGAGGTGAATACCCCCTTTGAGCGCTTACAGATCTTACATGACGAGGCATTAAAAACATTAAAGACCCTGGATGCGGACATATTGGACGCCGGTATCGTAATCGACGATCCTGACTATAAGACCGCTGATGGGGCCTTGTGTCTTTTGGAACACGCCCCCATGGATTGTTTGATTGCCTGTGTCGCAGGATGGATACCAACCCATGCGGCTATTCGGGTATTGGACCCCTGCCGTACCCGTCCTATATTACTCTGGGGACTGTGCGGTTGGTATGAAGGAGGGCGCCTGATAACGACCGCTCCCCAGGCGGGAACCGCCGCCTTAAGACCGGCGCTGGAATCCATGGGGTATCGTTTCAAATTCGTTTATAATGTGGCGGGGAATCCGCCGCCGGTGCAAAAAATCGAAGCCTTTGTCTCGGCATGCCATGCCGCGGCCAGACTGCGCCATGCCCGGGTAGGGACTATGGGGTATCGGGATATGCTGCTCTACGGCACCCAATACGAGGGAAATTCCATGCGGGGACAATTTGGCGTGGAAGTTGAACCTTTTGAAATTCTGGAAATGATCCAAAATACGGAAAAACTGGAAAAGACCGCGATAGAAGAAACTCTAACCTTTGTAAAAAACAACTGGAAATTTGAAAAACCCTGCGCTGATGATATAATCACGAGGGGCGTAAAATACGCCCTGGCAGTGGGGGAAAAGATCAAGGAACGGGGCTACGAAGCGGTTACTCTTATTGATGTAGACGGCATGAAAAAACTCCTGGGCTTCCCGCCGGCCATGGTGTTTATGCTCCTTGAACACTACCACGGCGTCCAGGTGATCCCCGAAAACGACATTATGGGCGCGGTAACCCAGTTGATGC
>JAIRLQ010000168.1 GCA_031259345.1 Treponema sp. | reverse complement strand
TTTGGAGCGTGGGGGAAGGCTTTCCCCCTTTTCATTTTTTTACTAATGATTGTTCCCAGGCTGTTCTGAAAACACGGTCGCCTTCTTCTATGAGGCGGCGCAGGAATTGTTTGTGGCGGCGGGCACTCATGTTGTCAAGGGCGGTTTGCGCTTCGGCGGGGATTGTGCCGAGACCTCCGCAAAGTGTTTTGCCGCCTTCGCCGTCCCTCGCTGTGTAAAAGGTCATTGTTATACCCGCAAATGGACTTTGTCCTTGAGCCTCTCCCCGGTAAGTGGCTTTCATGCCGGGCAGGTCAATATCCCATTCGGGCGCTGCCTTTGTTGCGGGGCGGGGACGGACAAAGAGCCGGTAATATAATCGCAGCAAAATAAAATCCAATAGTTCTTTTATCATTAATGAAATCTCTGTACTTTTACATTAGGTTGATCGTTTGATGTCAGATACGATTTTGTTAGAGATTAGAGTCAAAATATTGTCTGATACCATTACATCAAAATGTAGCCTTCGGTAATGGTGTCCTGTCTGGTATAACCCTTTGGCTGGTTATGTCGGTCTTAGCGTCTACCGTTGTTGGATGAAAAATTTACCGGATAGTATACCCACCGTCAATAACGATGTCCGCCCCGTTGGTAAACGATGAAGCATCACTGGCAAGGTATATCAGAACACCGGCAAGTTCGGAGGTTTCACCGATACGTTTCATCACACTGTTCTGGAGCCATTCGTTATACCAGGGGTTGGAACTGTTGGACAAAACGGTATTAATATATCCAGGACTGATGGAATTGACCCGGACACCACGAGGACCCCATTCTACCGCAAGGGATTTGGTAAGCTGGATAACCCCCGCTTTGGAAGCATTGTACATGCAGTGCTTCTGCGGCACATTGACCACATGACCTGACATGGACGCAGTGTTGATGATGGATCCTGATTTTTGCTCAAGCATGATACGGCCCGCCATTTGAGCGGTTAAAAACACTCCGGTCAAATTGATACCGATACAGCGGTTCCACTGTTCAAGGGTAACGTCTTCCGCGTTTGCTTCAAAGGCGATTCCCGCATTGTTAAACGCCACATCAAGACGTTTGCAATTTTTCCTGATTTCCTCGCCTAGACGATCCACATCGGCGGGTTTGGAAACATCACATTTGATCGCCAAGGCTTTTTTACCATAGGAAGACCAGACTTTTTCGGCGGTCGCCTCGGCTTGTTCAATTGTGAGATCCGTTATTACTATATCCGCACCGGCTTCCGCAAAGGCAAGGCAGGCGGTAGAACCAATACCGCCGCCACCGCCGCTTACCATTGCAATTTTCCCTTCCAGGGAAAACCCATTCATAAAACTTTCCATACGATACTCCTCTCTGTTAGAAAATCGTTTCAGTACAATATACCGAAATTGTTAGGGCATATTAAGAAACGCTTGATTGCGTTTTTTAGTTTTCTTTGACAGGTGGTGAAAAAAATCAACTTTTACCACCCTGCCGCTGTTTCTGCCAACAGTCGAAGCCGACTGCCGCCAGCAATACCGCGCCCTTGACGAGCATCTGTGAATATTGCGTAACGTTCATCAATACCATGCCGTTGCTCAACACGCCAACGATGAGGATACCTGCTACCACGTTTGAAATTTTACCCACTCCGCCATTGACGCTGACACCGCCGACAACCACCGCAGTCAGTACCTCGAACTCAAAGCCCTTGCCCGCAAGCGCCTGTCCGGAATTGGTCCGGGACAGCATCACAATTCCCGCAATACCAGCGAAAAACCCCGACAGGGTATAGACAAGGTATTTTACCCATTTTACATTGATCCCTGAAAGATTCGCCGCCTCTTCGTTCCCCCCAACAGCGTAAAACCAGCGGCCAAAAAAGGTGTCGTTTAGGATAAAGGCACCGATTCCCAGGATTGCCGCCATGATGATTACCGGGATGGGAACCGGCCCCAGGTAGCCCTGTCCTATCACGGCGAAGGCTCTGGGAAAACCAAAGATCGGGATACCGCCGCAAATGATGAAGGCCAGTCCTTCCAACATGGTCATGGATGCCATGGTCACAATAAGGGGTGGTATTTTGATATTGGCGACGATCCAGCCGTTGAAGAAACCCACTGTGCTTGATATAACCAGGGAGATACTACAGGCGAAGAACGGATGTATCTCCGCTTTGACCATGAGCCAGGCGGCCACAATATTTACCAGGGTAATTTGGGAGCCGATGGAAAGGTCTATGCCCCCTAGGAGCAGCACAAAGGTCATACCTACCGAGGCGATTCCCAACATGGAAATCTGCCGGGTTACATTGAAAAGGTTATCAGGCTTGAGGAAGGAGCCGGTTGCCGCGCTGAAGAAAATTATCAGCATAAGCAACGCAAGGTATATCCCATATTTTTTGATAATGCCCAAAGGTTTTATATTCATCACAAAGCCTCCATTGCCTTTGAATTACTTTGCGGTTCCCGAAGCAAACGCCATGATTCGTTCCTGACTAAAATCCTTCTTTTCAAGTTCCCCGGTGATCCTGCCTTCGGCAAGAACGAGAATACGGTCAGCCATGCCCATCAGCTCTTCCATTTCCGATGAAATGAGAAGCATCGTCTTTCCCGATTCCACGAGACTGTTTATCAGCTTGTAAATTTCGTATTTCGCGCCTACATCAATTCCCCGGGTCGGTTCGTCAAAGATAATGATGTCGGGATCGGCTGCAAGCAATTTGGCAACAACCACCTTCTGTTGATTGCCCCCCGAAAGATTTTTGATCTTTTGATTGATGGAAGGAGTCTTGATCAGTAGGTCTTTTTTGTAAGTTTCGGCGATATTTTTTTCTTTGGTTTTATCCAATACTGAAAGGGTCGAGATTTTACCCAAGATTGCCATGCTGATATTGCCCTTGATGTCAATTTCCAAGAGAACCCCCTGCCGTTTGCGGTCTTCGGGAACCAGGGCGATACCTTCCTTGATGGAATTTCGAGGGGATTTACTCTCAGAGAGTTTTCCTTGCACGAAGATTTCCCCGCCGGTTTTTGACTTTACGCCGAAGATAAGTTCCGCCAGTTCCGTGCGGCCCGCGCCAATAAGACCACCCAGGCCCAGTACCTCACCCCTGTGGAGATTGAAGCTGATGTTATGCAGCCCGTTCCCGCTGAGGTTCCGTGCTTCCAAGATAACATCGTCAGTAATTGAAGAATTACGGGCGGGGTAGGTCTCTTTTAATTCCCGTCCAACCATCGCGGTTACCAGGTGGTCAATATTCGTGCTGGCGGTGTCAAGGGTTTCGATGTGATGGCCGTCCCGCATGATGGTAACACGGTCGCATAACCTGAAAATTTCTTCCAGCCGGTGGGAGATGTAGATGATGGTAACGCCTTGGGTCTTGAGCTGATCCAAAATGGCGAACATGCTCTCCACTTCCTGGACGGTGAGCGACGCGGAAGGCTCGTCCATAATGAGGAGTCTCACATTCTGCGAAACCGCCTTGGCAATCTCCACGATCTGCCGATAACCCACGGTGAGGTTCTTTACCAGGTTGGTGGGATTGATATTGGTATTGAACCGCTTAAAAATTTCAGCGGATTCTTTCTCCATGGCCCGGCGGTCGATGCGAATGCCTTTACGTGGGGCCCGGCCTAGAAATATGTTTTCCGCCACGGAAAGCTCCCCCACCAGGTTGAATTCCTGGTAGATCACGGCGATGCCGTTTTTCCTGGAGAGTTTGGGGGTCATGGCGGAAAATTCTTTGTCGTTCACGATAATCTTTCCGCCATCGGGGACCACCGCACCGGTGCAGGTTTTGATCAGGGTTGATTTTCCTGCCCCATTTTCACCGACCAGAGCGTGAACCTCCCCTTTCCGAATCTCAACGGAAACATCGGAAAGAGCGGTAACGCCGGGCCAGGTCTTGGTAATATTTTTGAAAACCAGCAGATTTTCAGCCATGCCCCGCCTCCTCATTTTTTGTAGTACTGACTTATATTCTCCGCATTCACCGGGAAACCTTCGGTAAACTGCCTTCGTTCTACCGGTTCGTTGTTCAAGAGTTTCTTGATCCAGAAGAAGTGATGCCTTCCGAAAGCAACACCATCGCCAATAACCATTACTGTCATCCGTATAGCCTCGTTATTGGCAATGGCCGCAAGTTCTTCGGGTGTCGCATCGATGGCAAAGATGCCGAAATCGGGGGTCAGCTTGCCCATAGCCTTGACCGCTTCATTGGCGCCTACCGCCGCACCCCCACCGATACAGGCGATGACCTTCATGTTGGGGTGGGCTTGCAGGAAGGTCTCGGTTTTGGCCATGCCTTCAACGGGATTGATGGCGCTACTCTGGGCCACGATTTTCGCGTTCGGGGCAAATTCCTTGATGGCATCCACAATACCGTTTCCCCGCTCCAGCAACACCTGAATTGAGGGATAATCCAGCACCCCTACTTCTGCAGTCCCGCCGAGCTTTTCATTTATCCACTTCGCTGCTTCCTGCCCGATGATCCGGCCACGCGCATAGTTGTCGCCAAGCCAGTTCAAATCGGTATTCACTAGATCGTCATCCCGGCTAATAACCTTGATACCTTTGGCCCGGGCGCGGCCAAGCGTCTCCTCCACGGCGTTTCCGTCTGCGGCGTGGATGAGGATGAGGTCAACCCCGCTTGATATGAAATTTTCCAATTGGGTTATCTGGGTTGGGGCATTGCTTTTGCAATCAACATAGATAAACCTGCCCCCATCGGCGGCAATTAACCTGTTGAGTTCCTCGGCAGTCATCGCCCAAACCGGGTTACTCAGGTCTTGTACCGTCATACCTACCGTGTACGCCGTCTTGTCGCCGCCTTGCGGGGAATCCGCTTTGCCGCCGGCCCATACAAGGGATGCGAAGAACACCAAGCTCCCCGCAAGAATAAGTTTGTAAAAATCTTTCATAAAAACCTCCTAGTTCTTAGAATGATTATAGTTAATCATATATATTGATTCATGTCAAGCAAATTATTCAGAAATTTGGAAATTGTTATAAGATAAATAACATAAATATTGACAATATATGATTGTTATGATAAACTATAAACATTATCAGTTGCAAAAGCGGTTGTCATTCATTCTACGGAGGTAAACTTATGGAACTTGTACCCTCAATCGAACTTATAAGGGAAGCGTATGAAAAATCATACGCTATTCCTTCTTTTTGTGTCTGGACCAGTGAGACTATTGATCTGGTTCTTAGGACTGCGGAAAAGCTGAATGCCCCGGTAATGCTTATGGCGGGTCCGGGGGAATTCCTTTGGCACCGTCCCCAACAGCTTCTTGAAATGGCGAAAATCCTGGGCCGAGATCGCCGGTGCCGGGTAGCCTTCCATCTTGACCATGGAGATAGTCTGGAGCTTGCGGAGGAATGCATACAAGCCGGATTTACCTCGGTTATGCTTGACTATTCGGCGCGATCTTATGAAGATAATGTTGCGGGTATGAAAAAAGTGGCTGCTATGGCCCGGCCCGATGGCATCACTGTGGAAGGGGAAATCGGGCATGTGGGCAAGGCTAACAAAAACGCCGCCGAAGGGAAAGGTGATTCAAGCCTGACAGAACCGGAGACGGCGGAGCGGTTCTGCCGGGAGACCGGTATTGATATGGTTGCCGTTTCTATCGGTAATGCCCACGGGAACTATGCCAAACTGCCCCACTTTGATTTCGCGCTTCTGGAAGCCCTGAAAAAACGTCTCAGTATCCCCCTGGTCCTACACGGTGGCTCCGGGACACCGCCTGATGATATTCACCGGGCTATTTCCTTGGGAATTGCGAAAATAAACGTGGCTACAGAGTTTATCACCGCTATCAAAAATGCCTATCTTGTGGTCTGGCAGGGGGATGTATGGGTTCCCTCGACACTTCCAGCGGCTATGGAAGCGGGCGAGCAAGTGCTGGAAAAATGGATACGGCTTGCGGGTTGCGCCGGAACGGTAAAATGAAAAGCATCGCCATCATTGGTGTGAGTCTGGTCGATACCATTCTTTCAACTATAAAAGAAATGCCGGTTTTGGGAGGCAAGACCTCGACCTTTGTTGATTCCCTTGTTACCCGGCCCGGCGGCGGAGCGGCTAATATGGTACAAAATCTGGCGCTCTTGGATGTCCGGGTACAGCTTTTCGCCAAAACAGGCATAGACCCGGAGGGGGATTTTCTGTTCAAAACCTTTGCCGGGGCGGGGGTGGACATAAGCTGCGTCAAGCGGGACCCGGTGCTTCCTACCTCCCACACAATAGTCTGCATCCATGCGGGAGGGGAGCGGACGTTCCTGTGCTGTACGCCCATCAGCGGTGTTTTCAGTATCAATGATATTGACCAGGAAAAATTATTTTCCCATCCCTATTTTTTTTACCAGGATTTTTTCAGTTTTCCCGAACTGGATATAAAAAGTTCGGTTTTGCTGCTGAAAGCGGCAAAAGAACGGGGCATTGTTACGTTTCTTGACGAATGTCAGGGATGCCTTGGGATACGGAAGGACATTTGGGAAAAGGTTTTGCCCTATGTTGATTATCTCCTGCCGAGCGCGGGGGACCTGGCGCTGATTTACCCCGGCAAAACACCGAAAGAACTCTGTCGTCTTTTTCACGCAATGGGAGCAAAAAACATTATCATCAAACGGGGAAAGGAAAACACGGTGTTTTTTGACGGCCGTTCAATGGCGGAAATGGCCCCATTGAACGGGAAGGTTGTGGATACCACCGGCGCGGGGGATGCCTTTGATGTCGGATTTGTTTGGGGTATTATGGGGGACCGCTCTTTCCAGGAGTCGGTTGCCGTGGGCCATGAGGTTGCCTCGGAATGTATCACCCATATCGGCGCGTCTATTCCGGGGAACAGAAAAAAGGATTTGCTGGAGGCGCTTGCCCGGTTAACGGGTAAGTAATAGTATGGATTAGCGGCAAAATAAACTAACAGGAGGGAAGATGAGTACCGCAGCCAAGACAAGGCATCGAAAATGCCTTGAGTATATTGAGAACCATAAATACACCACCATTGCCGATCTGGTAGATTTTTTAAAGGTATCTCCGATTACCGTCCGCCGGGACCTTACCGTCCTGGATCAGCAAAACCTTGTTACTCGTGTCTATGGCGGTGTCGTCCCCTATGAGGGGCACCCCACCGATCCTTCCAGTTATCCGCAGGGAGAGGAGATAGTTGTACGCCTGAATGCAAATATGGAAGAAAAAAAATTGCTGGCGCAAAGGGCAGCCGGTCTGGTAAAAGATGGGCAGGTTGTATATATAGACGCTGGTTCAACCTGTTATTATATTGCCCGGCTTTTGTCAGAAAAGAAAATCATGGTTGTTACCAACTCTTTGATTGTGGTTAATTTTCTGAAAACTTTTCCCAATATACGCCTGCTCATATTAAGCGGTGAATATTTTCAAAACCTTGATGGTTTCATTGGCACGGTAGAAAATTCGCTTCTTCAAAATATAGCCCTGGATATAGCTTTTATCGGGACCGCTTATTTCGATGCGGCCAAGGGCTGTTTTAATGGTACTTTTTCGGAGACGGAAATAAAAAATACGGTTAATTCCCTTGCAAGGGAGTCTTATATTGTTTTTGACTCCACTAAAACTACCCGGTCTTCGCCATATCTTTCTATACCGATAGAAAGGGTCAAGAACATCATAACTACTTCAAGAATAAATGATAAGGCAAATTTTGCAAGTTTGTTAGAGAAAAAAAATATCAATGTCCTTTTTGCGGATGCTTGAGGTTTTTAATTTAGGAAATTTTCCACCTTGCCTTCACCCCAAATCCTTTATAGACTGGTTTTATGCTTTTCAGCAGCCCAAGTTTGTTCCATGAAAACTCGCTTTTTCAAAGCGGTGAAAATTTTTTGCCTTTGCCTCCGTCCTTTTTCCATGGTAGGGAAATTGTAGAGATGAAACAAGTTTCGGGGACACAATTCAAGTACAGTTATAAACAAGGCTCTTTGCTTATTAAAGGCGTTAAGATATACAGAAACATTCGGTCTTTATCTGGCTGTTAGCTGACATTTCTGTGGGAAGTGTCAAAGCAAAAATTGCGGGGGAACTAAAAAATAGTCCCAATACTGGTTCATTTATCTGCTATTTCGAAAAAACTGGGGAACTACACGTCTGGACCTATAGTGAATTACGAGGAATAATAGAAATCGGGCAAAAAAATCTACCGGCCCCAACTGAGCGAAACCGGATCGGCAGAGGGAGCCACAATACCGCCTCCTCCAGTGGCAATCCCCTTACAGAGATATTTAAATACTACTACCAACCATTGGCATAGTCAGACCAAAATTCCTCACTATGCCAAATTTCTCTAACTTTTTCTCCAAATTGCGGAAAACCCCTAATTTCTTTCTATAAATAACCCCTTACTTTGTACCTATGGATAGCGAAACCAGGGCACAAAAACCCTTACACTCTTTAGTTCCTCTGGCCGACTTCAAGGCCCTGTTAGGCTTTGATGACCGGGAAGATACTCTTTCCCGTTATTGCCTTATCACGGCAACTTTCACCATTGAGCAATACTGCAAACGATGTTTCTTTATGAAGAAACAATTTGAGCGTATCGAGTTTACCGGGGATTTACTTCTGTCCCTGCGGGAATACCCGGTACGGGAAGTTTTAGCCGTTTACGCCTACTGCTCCGCTACCGGGCCGGAACTGGTGGAACCGGAATTCTACAGTCTTTGCCCGGAAATTGAAGAACGGCTGGACATACCCCATACGCTACG